>JANQEC010000098.1 GCA_028278585.1 Cyclobacteriaceae bacterium
ATCGAACATCAAATCTGGTCATAGCCGAGCACAAAATCCGTTTTCTATCGAACACAGAATCTGTTTTTAATCGAACGCTAAATCCGGTAGCAACCGAACTGATGTATACCTGAAAAAGTGGACACCAAAAATATTGTATAATTAAATATCGGAGGTGCAAGATGGGAAAAGCTCCCAGACAGAGGTATACGGACGAGTTCAAAGATGAAGCAGTGAAGCTGTTTAACGATAGCGATTTAACTATTGGAGATGTTTCAAAACGTCTAGGAGTTCCGAAATCAACCCTGTTGTACTGGGTTGAAAAGCGTAGCGACTCCAGTGGATCATCAAAGGCTAAAAAGAGTTCCAAGGTTAGCGATCTTGAAGCAGAAAACTCAAGATTAAGGAAAGAGCTTGCAGAAGCCCGAATGGAGCGAGATATTTTAAAAAAAGCCGCGGCGTTCTTTGCAAAGGAGTCTGGGCGAGGTTCGCGTTCGTGAAGGAGAACAGGCTCCAGTATCCTGTTAAAATTATGTGTCGTGTTCTGGAAGTTTCATGCAGTGGATACTATGCATTTCTAAAAAGAGATAATTCCAACCGCAGAAAAGAGGATGCAAGAATCAAGACTGAGATAATGAAGATTCACATAAGAAGCCATGAAACATATGGCCCGTTGAGAATTAAGCCAGCACTTGAAAAAGAAGGAATCCATATAGGCATAGGACGAATAATCAGATTGAGGAAAGAGCTTGGAATCAGGTGTAAGCAGAAGAAAAAGTTCAAGGCAACAACCAACTCAAAACATAATTACCCTGTTTTTCCAAACCTGCTTGAAGAAAAATACATTCCTCCAGGACCCAACCAGGTCTGGCATGCTGATATTACCTACGTTCCAACAGAGGAAGGCTGGTTATATCTGGCAGGGATCAGAGATGCATACAGCTGTGAGATTGTTGGATTCTCAATGGATAAGCGTATGAAAACAGACCTCGTTATTCAGGCTCTTTACAATGCTGTTAAAAGAAAGAATCCTCCCAAGGGAGTGATTCACCACTCGGATCGTGGAAGTCAGTATTGCTCTCATAAATTCCGAAAGCTGCTTGGAAAACTTGATTTCAGGGGTTCAATGGGAAGAAAGGGTAATTGCTATGATAATCCTGTAATAGAGAGTTTCTGGGGTACGTTGAAAAAAGAACTTGTACATCACAAGAAATACAAAACCAGGGAGGAAGCCAAAAGCGAGATTACGCAGTATATTGAGCTGTTTTACAACCGACAGAGATTGCATTCCAGATTGGGGTATCTGTCTCCAGTTGAATTTTTACAAAAGGAATGCGAATTGGGTAAGGCTGCATGAAGATTTTGGTGTCCACAATTGACAGTACATATCAGGAGGTAGCAGAAAGAGTGTTCGATCCAAAACGGATTGAGCGTTCGGGTTCCACAGGATTCAGTGTTTGATTACATCGGAATAGGCAATTAAATGCCATTATCAGATAATAATCAGAAATTCCTTCTACCAGAATATTGTTATCCGAGAAGACACTTTCATTCTGCAAATCAATGCCTATGGCTGTATAGATTGGAGTCAAAGTCTCCTTATCAGATATCTTGTGAGGTTTGTTCTCAATCCAAGTACCTTTGATGTCACGAAGTACAAGACGGATTCTGTTTAGATATTCTGTATCAATGAGATATGGAGAATGTGTCGAAAAAATTACTTGTGACTCCTTGGA
>JANQEC010000125.1 GCA_028278585.1 Cyclobacteriaceae bacterium
AAGGTGTAGCTACAACCTACACCTAGAGGGATATTTTAACTGGGAATTTGACTGTGTGAAGGCACGGAAGAAACTTCCGTGCCAGGCAGGCTTGTAAACTTGCGGGAGCTATGGGAACTGATTGAGTACGAGCTACAAAGCTTATACCAGCAAGAAGAGTTCCTCTTCGTATTCTCATACTCAAGTTTTATCCTCGACTATTTTCCCTGATCCAGGAATATCTTGCACTTCTCTTTGGTACCAATGTAAAGTGTCTTATATCCTTTCTTCACAAACCAGTCATCACTGAATCTCGATTTTTCAATCCGGAGACCGTTTTTTGTTTTTCTGTTGAACATTCCAAATAGCTGTTTCATAAATGTATTAATTAGCATTGTTACTGATTATTTAATGCCACAATACTAAAAATAGTTCAATTTATTATTTAAATAATGCCATAAGTTTTTTTAATGACATACACCTTATCAGTTATGTATTAACCGTCGCTTTTTGATAGCCGGGTGGAGTATTCATCAAAATCCAGTCCATGCAGGCAGGATTGAAATTGCAGAGGATTATTTGTACTGAAGTGCCAGAAATTATGCTGGCTTGAAGCGTCAATTAGAAATTGACTTTATATAAGAAGGTGTAGCTACAACCTACACCTGGAGTGGGTTGACCAAGCAGCTCAACTATGCCTACATCAGACTATCTCTTGAGTTAATTGCGTTGATAAGCATATTGCTATTGAAGAGGAAATAGATCATAACCCACCATCACTGTAGGTTTTTTGTTTTTGGGGTGTAACAGGTTAGGTTTGGAGGGAGATGAGAAGATTTCTGATAGCACCCATATTAATATTAGTTCTTGCTTCATGCATTGAGTATACATCTAGTTTTCCTGTTGGCCAGGAAGGTGAAGCTGCACCTTATGATCATCTGCTTGGGGATTGGATTTTCTACAAACACATTGGAGATACGCTTGACAATAGGTCAGATGAATTTAATCCTCATGGCTTGAGAATAATGCCATTCAATAGCAATGAATTTTTAATTGAGATGATTCCTGTAGACGACTCTATTGTCACAGCACTAGAATATGTAAATGATTTCCATCTAATCAGGGGATGGCTTACTAACCTGGCGGGGAGGCAGTTCCTGAATTTGAATCCTATTGGAGAGAAATCGGATGATACATTATTCTTATTGCATCATGTTCAGGTTAGGGATGATACTTTAATATCCACAACAATTTCTGAAAGACTATTCAAGGAGTTGAGTGTTGAGATAAATTCTGTATCAGATCATGCAGAGTTTGTAAAATCTGTTGCTGACAAAGAAGAACTTTGGAATATCGAGTATAGATACCTGAAGGGCAAAGACTAAGCCCAACTAATCTTATCGATGGTTTTTTTAATCCAGCGGGCAAAAAAGTTGTGCCTAATAACTAAGCACCTCCATCCTGCTCCGGTCAGCATCAGGAATCACTGTGCCGAGTGGCGCATTGTAGAAGGTAGGGTCGCAAAAGGTAAACCGGTTACCCATGTAGTCAACCGTTTCTCCGAACGTCGGCATGGGTAATTTTACAGCCAAAGCAATGTGCTGAGGAAACAACAGGGCTATGGATTTGACATCCGTAAAGGTTCTGAGCAAATAACTCAGCATGACCGTCCGGTCATCGCAATCAGATTTGGAATAGTGAATGATCTGCTCCGGGTACATCACTTTCTCTCTTCCAAACTGCAACTGGTCCGTCTCGTAATCAAACGCTTTTTGTACAAAACTCATCAGGAAGGCCACCTGCTCAGACTCACTTTTCCCTTGCAATTGATCTTTAAGGAGCTTTCCAAGTGACCTTTCCAAAAGGAAGGACCCTCTTGCATTCAGGTACGTCGAAATCTCCGTTTGAGGGAAATTTTCCAACAACTCAAATACATTCTGATTGTAGTAAATCGACCATTGAAATTCCTCGTTGTCATGACTGAATTTGTATTGTTTCTGAACGGGTTTTAATGGGAAATCCAGGGGTTCATTGATGAGGAAATCAATGCCACTTAGTTCTTTTCCATAAACTTCTCCGTAGGAATTAACGCTATCGTCGTGCTCACCAAAAATGTAGTAATGCTTATCCCCTTCGGTAAAGTAATTTTTTCCATAAATCCGTACATCCGAAGCAAGAATGATCACCGGGTTGTTCTTGCTGAACCCAATTCGGGTATCGTACCCGGCCTTAAGCATCAAAAACCAAACGTAGAATGGCTTCAGATCTTCCGAAACATTCAGTTGCTCTGCAAAATCCTGGGAAAGCAGGTAGAAACCATAACCAGGAATATTCAATTGGTCTTTGACTAACAGCAAGTCATTCATCAATTTCTGATACGGCCGCTTACTCATTTCTACCCAAAAATCAGAGACAAACGATCTTTCGAAAACAACCTCTTTTTCCACAACAAATGAGGTCGGAAAGCCAATTTGGTACTCCTGACCATAGAAATCTGAGGATATCGAAAGGTCCTCATCGGGATAATAATCGAGATGCTCGTATTGAACCGGGGAAATTGACCTGAGTTTTTTCGCTGGAGCGGGTTCAATCTTGTAGTTTAAATTTCTAACCGTATCAATTGTTTCAGGCAGAACCTTGGGCTTGGGTTGTTCTATCTCTTTTTCCAATGGCGGATTTAGTGAGATGCTTCTCCAGTTTTTGATGATCTGCTGAGCAAAGATTGAATCCTGCCGGCGTACTTCTTTCAAAAAATCCTGCTCATGGCTCGATCTGAATTTTTCAAATTCTTTTTGGAGGTCCTGAGCATTTACAGTGAAGCAAAAAAAACCGAAAACCAAAAGAAGGAACCTCATCATCTTAGTTACCTGGTAAGGTTGATACAATCAAAGAAGCTTCACCCGTGTAATCACTTTGCTCCTTTCGCGTAAATCCTCGTTGCTTTTCCAAAATTTCAACGATGGGCGCTACAATAAAATCAAAGCCATCCTTCGACTCGATCTGCAGTTTTGGGTTCGGACGATTACTGGCTCTCGCTGAAATGTATTCCACACCACATGGACAAGCGGTCTCCCAGGTGAAGGGAAGCTCAACATATCGATTCACCATTGTCGCATCGACAAAGAAGTTGTCGTGCAGCAATAACTGCGAACCATCCGCCCAAATATTGATCAGTTGGATGTAGGAAGGTCTTGAGACTTTCACTCTTAACTTAAGTTCTTCCCCTTCCTGGAAAACAAGCGAACTGGTTCCTTTTTGCGTACTGAGCTGAACATCCATCTCACCAGAGGGATCGCCTTTTGTGATCACATCATGGGTGGCAATCTTCTCTTTCTTTTTCGCAAAGGGGACGTAGCTGACCTGCAGACTATCTACCAACGCTTTGTTCGCACTGACCGAGGTTTTGGCTGCCAGGTTGACAATTTCATCATCGTAGGTTTCATGGACCGACATCATGAATTTTATTTTATCGTTCGTCGGCCAGTAAGATCCTTCTAGCAACCATCCATTATCAGCATTCGAAACTTTAACTTTTTCAGACACAAATTCACTCAAATAGTTATTCATGTAAACTGAAAGTTCAGTGGCTATCCCGGTGTCTTTGAACGTTGTCTTATCAATCTTCATTGATGCTATTTCCGAGAGATCCAGCCTGGACATTAAACCATCCACAATAACTTCGGCGGCATCTTTCAAACTCATTGTTTCTGAGTTTCTGAGCTCATCCGTAAGCTGAGCTGACTTTTTCCTGTACTGTAAAAGTTCATCCTGTTTCAACACAAAATCAAAGCTTATGCCCAGGAACCGGATCATGTTTTGCAACGATTCTGCCTGATCAAGATCTGTTTCAATAGCAACAAGATCACTAAGTGAAGGTTTGTCATTGGCATTTAACCGCTTGCCAATAGACTCCAGCAGGTATTCGTATTCTTTGCGATAGTTGCTGAGAAGCTTCCGTTTTTTGATGTAGACAAACCCGAAAACTATTTTTTTTCTTTCGTTGAAATAGGTCTCTGATCCCAGCCCAGATGCTGTAAGTTGAGTCTTTGTTACAGACTTCTTTTCAAATCTTTCCAATGTGTTCGTATTGGTGTTCGAAATTGTATTACTCGCCTTGCTTGTGATCGACACATAGATAGATTCCGAAAGTCGAACACGGGCCCTTGTCAGAACTTCATTTTCAACTTCAGCAAGGTTCTCGTGTTCAAAGTAATTTCTTGTGACGAAACCCTGGTAGTACTCCTCCTTTGGATATGCCGCTGATCTTTGTTTGGAATCAAGCCAGGAAGGTTCCTGACCAGATAGTATGGAATTAAAAATTAAAAGGAGAAGTGCAAACTTCATTGCTTAAAGCCCAAGCAACTTGTTGAGTTCATCTTCATTGTTGCTAATCGACTGGATCATTTCTTTTTCAATGATCTTTTTGGTTAGCTCACGTGCGACGTAGATGTCATACAAAACCACGAACCGATACTCAAACTTGTCATCTACCCTTCTCATCATTTCTATCACCGGGTCGATCGGACCTATTTCATTCTGGATAAGTGTTTTGGCTTTTGATACAAACTCATCAATGGTTTCTAATTCCGTGGCAGTGAATCCCGAATTTGCTTTGTTGTTTGATATCAAAGCCGTGACTTTGGCTTGAAGCTGGCCGGCAAGAGATACCCTTGTGTTGTCAATCGCGTTAGCTTGTGCCACACCTTCTGAACCTGCAATCGCACTTCCGTTTGCCGAAATGTACCTTGTGCCTCCATCTTCATCAACCATCAGTTGCATCACCATCGCTCGCTCAAATTGCTTATCAAGTGCCAGGTTTCCCGGAAGGTTAATGTATCCCTCCTTTTCCCAACGCTTTGAATCTTTTCTTGCAACCTTCAATGCCTTTTTATCCTTCTTCAAGGTTTTTTGTGCTTCTTTATAGGTCGTCTGGCATACGGCCCCCTGAGGCAATAAAACCGTAATCAATATTCCAATTATCGTGGTATAGATGATCTTTTTCATGTGATATATTTTACTGCTATAGTAAAGTTAGTTTATCCGTTAATATGATTTACTCCCCTTTGTCAACACTGTCCTGTTCGTTTTTCCTGATATGTTCAAGCCTTGAGGAGTCGTAGGTGGCGCTATCTGAAAAAACAGGCTGATCATTCTGTTGCAACTGTACCGGGTTTGAGGGATCCTTTTGAAGGTTGTAGAAAACGAACAGGCCCAAAATCACCGAAGCAGCAATCCCTATTACAGAGAATTTAATAATTCTGTTTTTTTTATTTTTTTGATATTCAGAATAATAAGCCTCAAGGTCGCTCTTGATTTTAAGTTCGCCCTCAGCCATGGCTGCCGCTTTCACGGTCTCATACCACTTCATTTCTTCCTCAGATAGTGAGGTACCTTCTTCTTCATACTTTCTCAATCGCTCCTCAAAATCATCCTGTATGCTCATACTTAAACTCATTTTTTAGTTTTTGAATACATCTGTATTTCTGTTGCCTCACAACCTGACCACTGGAATAACCTAAATCCTTGGCTATTTCGTCATAGGGACGTTTTCCATAATAATAATCAAGTAGTATTTCCTTGCACTTTCCACCGAGCTTATTGATTGCCACAAGCAACTGGTCCAGTAAGGAATCATCTGCCTGATGATGCAATTCAAATGTCGTATTTTCCAGGATCGCTTCTTCTACGATCAAGTCGCTTTTCTTTTTCTGGTTAAACCAAATGTGCCGGCATATTGCATATATATATGTACTTAGCGCAGACGTCAACAAAAAATCTGCCTTTTTGCAATTATTATTCAAAATGATCAGTGCATCATGAAAGATATCCTTGGCCTCATCCTTGCTTCCGCCGTTCTTTTGAACCATGCTTTGGACGTATTTCAGGGTTGGGTCGTAGCAGTATTTTAGAACGGCGGGATTGCCCTTCTTTAACTCCTTAACAATTTCTTTGTCATCAAGGTCTTTCACCAGGCATTACTCTTTCCGGACGAAAATAAAATCTCCACCCTCATCTCCTACCTTTTGTATGGTGCCATATTGAGGCTTGACTCCATCATCGCTGTTGTTGATTACTGCTGCTTCCATGCTATAAAAAAGGCTATTAGCTGCAAGGTATTTTTCCCCATTTTCTTCTAATCTCTTGATCAAATACTTGATAAAAGCACTTCTATCCGGAACCTGGGTTAGGGTGCCACTGGTCATCGCTTTTCTGCTTGGCAGCTCATATTTTACTCTAATCGCCTTATCAGCATTAGTAAATGCAGACCTGGCTTTAAAAATGGTCCCTGAGAAGCATGCATCTGCAATCAAAAGTGTATGTTTTGTTCGGATTGCCCTTATTTGGTCTGTTAATGTCGAATTCCTAAACCAATCGGCAGTACTGCTCTGCCTTGCATCTGATGGGATCCAATAGCCAATTTCATTTTGATCGTCCCAATAGCCATGCCCCGCATAAAAAATCAACAAATTATCATTTTCTCCAAGTTTTTCACGGTAACTATCCAAAGCGTCAATTATATCCCGTCGGGATGCATTTTCCAGAAAAGTAATATTCTCCTCCTCAAATGTGTAGTTCTCAATGAGAACCTCTTTCAAAAGGCTGGCATCTCTAATTGGTCGATCCAGGTCTGTAATCCTACTGTCCTGGTATTGATCTACACCAATGATCAACGCATAATAGTTTCCTGTCAACAGTTTCGTAGGTTCATCAACAGTAAAGAAAAAAGATTCTGAAGCACTATTTCCATCATCATCAACCCCGGAAATGATGAGCTCATTATCACCCGGTTTTAATGCCAACTCAATAGAAAAGAACCCATCGGACGCCAGTATGATCGGGTTTTCATTTACCTGGACCTCTGATATTCCATTCTGATCCGTAATGTATCCTTCAAATAGTAAGTTTTGCACTGTTATTTTTTTAAACCCGCGGCTTTTTTCCGTTGAGTCAAATCCCTCGGGTTTGGTGATCCGAACAATCAGCGGATAGTCTACTTTCTTGAAGTTGACATTTACAGGTTCAGTGATGACTTCTGCTGTTTGTGCCAGCGAATTGAATGTCATGACAATCAATAAGATGCGGAATGTGAATGTTAAAACTTTCATTTGATTATCAATTTTTTAAGGGAACTCTTGCGATCGCCATACGCAATTTGATAAAAATACAGTCCTGAAGGTAAACTAATCGCTTCTAATTTCATGATTCCCATTTGATCACTTGCTTTTAACGCTTTTTGGTTCTGAACCAACTTTCCATCAACTCCATAGATCAAG
>JANQEC010000187.1 GCA_028278585.1 Cyclobacteriaceae bacterium
CCAAAATGTGGATATAGAAGTGGTCTCGGATGAAGGGACAAGTTTGAAGGTACGAGAAGTAACCTGATTTTGGTTATTAGAAATTCCAAAAAACAAATCTCAAAGAACAGATAAATCTCAAAAACCAAGTACCAAAATGAATCGTCTGGAGTTTGATTTTTGATCATTGGAATTTATTTGAGATTTGGAGCTTGTGATTTGGAATTTGTTTTTTGCATCTTCGCATATTCCAATGAAAACATCTAAAATAATCACCGTTCTCATCTGGTCTTTCACAATCCTGGCCTTTATGTTTTTCTTCTTTTCATTAAGGTCTGAAGACAATGCGAAATTTTATAGTTTTATTGCTTTAGGAATGTGGGTAGTGGCTTTTTTCTTGAACAGAATTAAAAGCAAGAAGAGTAGTTGAAGATCAATAAAGAGCCAAAACACAAACCCCAAAAATCAAATGAACCCCAAAAGCCAATACCAAAAAAGAGGTGGATTTGAAATTTCATCAATTGGAATTTATTTGTGATTTGTATTTTGACATTTGAAATTTCTTAATAATTATCTTAGCCATCGTAACCTAACACCCATTGAAAAAAAGAAGGAAGCACAGTAAGTGCCTCAACTGCGGGCAAAATCTGCATGAAAGTCATAATTACTGTTCCAATTGCGGTCAGGAAAATACAGACAATGAAATAAGCATTGGTCTCCTTTTCAGAGAATTCTTATCAAGTTTCTTTTCATTGGATTCCCGTTTTGGACGGACTTTCAAACCTTTTCTGTTCAAGCCTGGCAAGATCACTAACTCATTCAATGAAGGAATGCGTGTCTTTTATGCTCATCCGATACGATGGTATCTCGTGATTAGCATTTTTCACTTTTTCTTCTTCTCCAGAGTTATGGATCCCAGTGAAACAACAGGAAGAAGTTTCGTTGTGAACTCAGGATCAGACGAACTCACAGAGGCTCAATTTGACAGTTTATACCACTTGCCAGACTCACTTCACGAAGAAGATGGCTGGCCTGTTCCTGAACATTACTTCATGATGATCGATAAAATGAATCTGGAAAACGAGCTTTCACCTTCCGAAATCATGGATTCGTTAAAGCTTGATGACCTTCCTTTTGTTGAGCGGATAGCCACTAAACAGATTGTTAAGATCAATCACGAATCTTCAGCTAGTCTGGCAAGCTATGTTTTAAGGCAGGTACCTGTGATTATGTTTTTCATCCTTCCTATTTATGCGTTTATCCTTAAACTATTCTTCTGGCGTAAGGGGCTATACATCAGACACTTGGTACATGCATTACATATTCATTCCTTTTTCTTCTTTATTATGATGATCGGCTGGATCTCTGTTTTAATTTTTGGTGAAATGGCTAACAAGATTATCGTGCCGATCATGATGGCGATTGGTGCCATTTATATTCTTTTCAGTTTCAGAAATATCTATGGCGTCAAATGGTTCTGGACTATTTTCCGTTTTTTCGCAGTGGGATTCTTCTACTCAATTACACTTTCTATTGCGATGGGAATTGGATTACTGGTATCCCTAGTATTTTTCTAGCTATATAGTCAATAGTGGAATCTGCAAGCAATTATTTCTAATTCATCTTCTTTTATAGAATAGACCAACCTATGTTCTCCATCTATCCTTCGTGACCAATAACCTTTTAGATCATGTTTTAAAGGTTCTGGCTTTCCAATTCCATCAAATGGGTCTTGTTGAGTAGCCTTGATCAGCTCATTGATCCGTCTTAACTTCTTTTTATCATTACCTTGCCAGAACAAATAGTCATCCCATGCTGTGGGTGTCCAGGTAATTTTCACTCTTCGATCAGTTCATGCGGCTCTGATTTTCCTGACCTGGATTCTTCTATTGATTTAAGAAGTACTTCCCGGTTCCTACCCGTCAATAAATAGCTTGTTTCTTTTAGAGAATTATACTCATCCAAAGAAACAAGAACCAAGTCTTTGCTGTCTTTTCTCTTTATGATCACTTCCTCCACATTGTCTACAGCAAGATCTAACCATTTTTTTAGGTTTATTCTTAAATCTGTATAATTAACCACTTTCATTATGTAAAATTTCAATAAACGTACTTAAAAAAGTACTCACTTAAAAACTATTCTTAGAATATTTATTTTACCTGCTTACCATGTTTTATAACTATATCCACATCTTGTAATAAGCTGATATATCTCAATACATCACCTTTGACAGCAATGATATCCGCATATTTCCCTTCACTGATGGTTCCGTAATCGCTATCGACACCCATCAGTACTGAAGGCCAATAAGTCGCACCTCTAATCGCATACATCGGATCAAATCCAAATTCGTTCACCCAAACATCCAACTCATTCCAGGTGGATTGGCTATGAAATTTCATCGGTATCCCGCTATCGGTTCCAATCAAAAGAACAATTCCAGCCTCTCTCAGTTGATTGATCTTTGTCTCCAAAGTAGGTCTCCTTACAGGAGTGATCTGAAAATATGGAAGTCTTTCCGGATATTTGATTGAATTCTTGATGTCCTGGATAACCGTATCCGGGAGGCCGAGATACCAGGAGTCATTGTCCAGTTTTTCAGGGTTGTCTCTTACATATTCATAATTGTAAAGTCCTTCAACTGTTGGTGTCCAGAACAAAGGCCCTTTGTTCATTTGAGCTGTTCGTTCCTTAAGCATCTCCATTACATCGTCCGGATAACGTGGCGCAGATGATAATCCTGTATGCTCAAAACAATCAACCCCGGCAATAAGTCCACGCCTGATCTCTTCAGGACGATGACCATGCGCCACCACTGTTAAGTCATTAGCGTGAGCCTCATCAACAACAGCCTTTAATTCCTCCATTGTCATTTGATCCTGATCGATCAACTTGATGCAATCAACTCCAGCATCTGCAAGACGCTTCACCTTTGCTCGAGCATCTTTTTCTCCATTTACCCCCCAACGAAAAGCCTCTGTTCCTGGATAAGGCTTTTTCTGAATAAATGGTCCTGACATGTACATGGTAGGCCCGGGAATCTCACCCCTATTTATTCGGTCTCTTACACTAAGACTCTCTTTAAGGGGAGCTCCAAGATCTCTCGCACTTGTGACACCAGCCATCAGCAGTTGATGCGCAGATGAAGGCATGATTACATCTTCGAACAATGGAGGATAGACCTTATCCCAATAGGCATAGTCGCTATGTCCATTGATCATCAGGTGCACGTGCATATCCCATAATCCTGGAAGAACACTCATGCCCTCAGTTGATATTACTTCCGCACCATCAGGGATTTCAAGCTTGCCCACCTGTCCCACAGCAGCAATTTTACTCCCATTTATTAAAACAATGCTGTTTTTGATTGGATCACTACCGAACCCATCAATAAGAGTTCCTCCAACCAATGCCTTGATCTGGCCAACAGAGACAAACGAAATCATTACAAGAATTTGAGACAGGAAATACTTCTTCATATCGTTAGGTTTTTCTTTCAAATTAACCAATCATGACCACTTTTCATTAAAAATCACTTTGACTGAAAACCCAAATCCTATATGTTCTCTTGAAATATTTTCAGATATTAAAGGGATATTTTGAATTAGTTGAAAACTTCAGGGAAAAATTTTAAAAAACAGCCTTGGCACCCACTGTTATTTTCATTGAGTAATCTAGATTTGCCGGCTAATTTCTAAAGCGTCAAACCAATGCTGGTATTAAAATTTGGTGGAACATCTGTTGGAACGGTAGATTCGATTAAATCACTACTTCCCCTAATCGAGACTTACCTCAACGATCATCAGGTACTTGTCGTGGTATCTGCCATGAGTGGAGTCACCAACCAGTTTATGCAAGCTATTGATCTGGCAGAAAATGGAAATACCGAATACAAGAAGATTCTCCAGGAACTTGAAGTAAAACATTTGACTGCATCAGGGGAATTGATCGATAAGGAAAATCAATCCGTCATAGCTGATGAAATCAAACGTATTCTGTTTGATGTAGGAAAAGTACTGGAGGGCATTTCAGCTTTGAGAGAGTCAACTCCTAATGCGATTCACCAGGTGACAGCTGCTGGTGAAGATCTATCCTCGCTAATTATTTCAACTTACTTCCGGGAAAAAATAACAGAAACATTTCTCATTGATCCCCGGCTGATCATTACCTGTTCAGAAAATCAAGAACCAGCAGATGTTTTGATGGAAGATAGTCGCGAAAAAGCAATGAAAGTGCTTCCACAACTCCCGAAGTTGAGTATTTGTCCCGGGTTTATTGCCGCTGATGAGAAAGGGAAACTTATGACACTTGGAAGGGGCGGCTCAGATTACACAGCAGCACTTCTCGCAAATTTTTTTGAAGCCAAAAAGCTTGAGATATGGACAGATGTGGATGGGTTGATGACTGCAGATCCAAGGCTGGTTCCAAATGCTCACTTAATTGACACTTTGTCGTATGAAGAGGCACTTGAGCTTTCTCATTTTGGTGCCAAAGTGCTTTACCCTCCATCCATCCAACCTGCGATGGCCAAGGATATTCCTATTCAGATAAAGAATACTTTCAACCAAACCAATGCGGGTACCACTATCATTCGGGGGTACAGAGATGAGTTTATGGTTCGCGGGATTTCAAGTGTCAAAAACATATCCATGCTTAACCTTAAAGGAGCAAGCATGGTAGGTATCCCCTATTTTTCTTATCGACTATTTCAAACATTATCTGAGCAAAAGATTAACATAATTTTGATTACCCAGGCTTCTTCTGAGCATACTATCTGTGTAGCAATAGAAACCAAAGATCAAATACGCGCTGAAAAAGCCATCAATAAAACTTTTGCATATGAAATTGAAAGCAAAAAAATTGATCCTGTAGAAGTTGAAAATGGCTTAGCAATCATTGCATTGGTAGGCTCCAACATGAAAAACCAGGTAGGTATAAGTGGGCAACTTTTCAGCACGCTTGGACAAAATGGGATCAGCGCAATAGCTATTGCACAAGGATCATCGGAAAGAAACATTTCTGTAGTTATAGATCAGAAGAATCTTACCAAGAGTATAAATTCATTGCACGAATCATTCTTCGAAGATGAAGTAAAGCGGATCAATTTATTTATGATTGGTGTTGGGAATGTTGGAAAGGCGCTTTTAAATCAAATAAAGAAACAACAGGAATTTCTACTGAAAGAGCATTTGCTCGACCTCCAGATCATCGGCCTGGCCAATTCCAAAAAAATGGCGTTTCTACCAGAGTCTAAACCCATTGATCTAAACATTTGGGAAAAGTGCCTTCAGGATGGAGAGACATTTTCTATTGACTCATTTATTAGCAGAATGGAAGAAGTAAATCTTCGAAACAGTATTTTTCTGGATGTAACCGCCTCCAAAGAAATAGCTGGATCGTATGTAGAAATCTTAAGAAAAAGTATTTCCATTGCTACTCCAAACAAGATTGCCGCTACTTCAAGTCAGACAAACTTTTTGAAATTAAAGGAGTTCGAAAGAAAATATAAGGCTCAGTACTTGTTCGAAACCAATGTATGTGCCGGGCTACCTGTTATTTCCACGCTGCGTGATTTGGTAAAAAGTGGAGATCGAATTCATAAGATTGAAGCAGTCCTTTCTGGAACACTTAATTTCCTTTTCAATAATTATGATGGCTCAGACACTTTTTCATCTATTGTAAAAAGAGCCAAGGATGAAGGATACTCAGAACCGGACCCAAGATTAGATCTTTCGGGAGAGGATGTCATGCGAAAAATCCTGATTCTTGCACGTGAAAGTGGATACGAACTTGAGATGGATGATATTAATGGAGAATCATTTGTTCCTGAAAACTGTATGAATGCAAATGATACAGGTAGCTTTTTCAACGAACTGGAAAAAGAAGAAAAACAATTCAAAAAACTTTACGAAGAAGCCAGGAACCAAGGAAGCAAGATACGATATGTTGCTACTTTCGAAAATGGTTCTGCTACTACAAAATTGAAATTTGTCAGTAACGATCATCCTTTTTACCATCTAGAGGGAAGTGACAATATTGTGTTGTTTTTCACGGATCGATACTCAGATCAACCTCTTGTGGTCAAAGGAGCAGGAGCGGGAGCAGAAGTAACAGCCTCTGGCATTTTTGCAGATATTATGAAAATATCATCGGCTAATTAAAATGGGAAAAATCAAAATATTTGCGCCAAATACGGTCTCCAATGTCGGATGTGGATATGATGTTCTTGGTTTTCCGCTGGAGGGGTTAGGCGATGAAGTTCTTGTATCAGAAAGGGAAGATTCCAACCTGGTTATAAAGGACATTTCAGGAGCTGATCTTCCTATAAACTCAGAAAAAAATGTGGCTACTGTTGCTGTACAAGCACTTTTAAGCGCATCAGGTGTTAATAGAGGTTTTAACATTTCCATTCAGAAAGGCATTCCCCCAGGAAGTGGTCTAGGTTCAAGTGCTTGTAGTTCTGTTGGAGCTGTGTTTGCTGTAAATGAGCTTTTAGATAGGCCTTTTACAAAAAAAGAATTGGTGGCATTTGCGATGGAGGGTGAACGTTCGAGCTCTGGTCAGGCGCACGCCGATAATGTAGCCCCTTCCATGCTTGGTGGGTTTACCGTGATCAGAAGCTACGACCCATTGGACGTATTCAATGTTCCATTTCCCAGTGAGCTTTTGGCAGTTGTCATTTATCCTCAGGTTGAAGTAACAACTAAATATGCGAAAAAGATACTGCCAAAGGAAATCAGCTTGAAAGATGGAGTGCAACAGTGGGGAAATATGGCAGGATTGATAAGTGGACTTATGAGCAATGATTTTGATCGAATAGGAAGGTCATTGCAGGATTCTGTAGCAGAGCCGGTGCGAAAAACGCTCATTCCACATTACGACGAAGCTAAAAACACCGCTTTGGAACATGGAGCCATAGGATTTAATATTTCTGGTTCTGGTCCAACCTCATTTGCACTAACCAGTGATGCAGAAACTGCAGAAAGTATAAAAAAGGCTTGCAGCAGTATTTATGAAAAAAACGGCATTGAAGTTTTAAGTTTCATTTCAAAAATTAATCCAGAAGGAGCGCACATCATTTGAGATTCTTTAGCACAAAAAATCGGTCACACAAAGTATCATTTAAGGAAGCCATTTTCAATAGCCTACCTCCTGACAATGGTTTGTACTACCCTGAAACAATTCCATCTCTCAATTCTGAATTCTTAAGTGGATTGAGGTCTAGACCGAAGGGAGAAGTTGGTTTTGAGATTGCTAAACACTTCCTGGGGAATGAAATACCGGAATTGGACCTTAAGAGAATAGTGGACGAAACGATCAGTTTCGATTTCCCTTTGGTCAGAATTTCTGAGCAGATCCATGCCCTTGAGTTGTATCATGGACCTACCTGGGCATTCAAAGATCTCGGGGCCAGATTTCTATCCCGATGCATGCGACACTTCATTCACGAAGAAGAAAAAAATGTAAACATACTGGTAGCTACATCTGGTGATACAGGTGGTGCTGTGGCTGCTGGCTTCCATGGTGTTGAAGGAGCGAATGTGACCATTCTTTATCCTAAAAATAAGGTGAGTGATCTTCAGCAAAAACAATTAACCACCTGGGGAGACAACATTGCTGCATTGGAAGTAGATGGCACTTTTGATGATTGCCAAAGACTCGTGAAAACGGCTTTTTTAGATAAAGAACTTAACACAAACCTGTCACTTTCATCTGCCAACTCGATCAACATCGCCAGGTTGATCCCTCAAATGTTCTATTATTTCTTCGCTTTTCAGCAACTCGATGACTGGAACAATGTGGTAGTTTCAGTACCATCAGGAAACTATGGAAACCTAAGCGCTGGTCTTTTTGCAAAAAAAATGGGATTACCAATCGCCCGGTTTATTGCAGCAAGCAATTCAAATGATGTTGTACCCAACTACCTGGATACAGGTAAGTACGAGCCTAAAACTTCCATTGAAACCTATGCCAACGCCATGGATGTAGGTGCCCCGAGCAATTTTGTTCGAATGCTGGAATTTTTCGATGGCAAGGTCGAAAATATGCGTTCACTCATTTCCGGATTCTCCCTCTCCGATCCCAGAATATTGGAAACCATGAATCAATGTCACCAATCAACTGGATACGTTCTGGACCCTCATGGAGCGATAGGGTTTCAGGCATTACTAGAAAAGCTTAGGAACGATGAAACAGGTATTTTTCTGGAAACTGCACATCCGGTGAAATTCATGGATGTTGTGCAAAAGGCTGTTCCTGGCGCGCCAGGGTATGAATCAAAAATACAAGAAATGGAGGGTCGGGAATCAATCTATACACCTATCTCTAATTCTTTTGATGATTTCAAATCATATTTACTGAAGCATTAATTCAATTTTCGTGTATTCAATTCGCTTACATGACGAATGAACGTTGAAAATCTCTATATATCACTTTGCAAAAGTAGAATTGTTGAAGAACTGAATCTTCAAAATGACGCGCTTGTGCAAAGAGATTATGAATACCTGCACAAGGTGATTTTTGAGAAGTCAGGTATTGATCTGAGCACGGCTACTTTAAGAAGAATTTGGTCGGACGAGCATGAGGGAATACCACAGGCCAAGACACTGGATGCAATGGCTCAGGTTCTCGGATACGATGGGTGGCATGAGTTTAAAAAATCAAATCCCATTAGACAAAGATCCAAGAATAAGATTTTAGCAAAAACCGCAAGTCAGCTCTTAATCATAGTTGTGATTGTTTTAGGAGGCATAACTATTTGGCGCTATTGGTATTCAACTGATGAATTTACCGTGAGCCTGACACCTGAAAAAACACAACATGAGGGAGTACCTGCAACCATTGGATTCAACTACGATGTATCCCAGGTAGAAAACCAGGAAGTGAAAATTCAACTGTCGTGGAATCCCTTCGAACAAGTTGTTCTGGATCCATCAAAAAACTTCTATACGGGAACTTATTTTTATCCCGATTATCATGAAGCCAAACTCCTCTTGGAAGATGAAATTCTTGCAAGTAGTTACGTTCATGTTACAACTCCTGGTTGGCATGGGTTAATTATGAGATCGGGGTTCGATAGTAATCCAATTTATGTTGATCAGCAGGATTTCTTATTGGGTAATCGATTGATCATTTCTGAGGATCTGTCGGGTAAGTACGGACTTGAGCAACTTGACGAAATGTTTTCAGTTTTTACTTTTTCAAATGAAGCCATTAGTCAGGTAAGTGGCGATAATTTCGAATTGAAGACCTCCATAAAAGGCCTGGGGTATCTAAAGAATCGCATTTGCAGCCAAACGGATATTGTGATCAAAGGAGCTGCCAACTCAATTCGAATTCCTATAAGCAGCAAGGGTTGCTACGGGATAACAGCACTAAGATGCAGTGATACAATGCTTTCCGGGAAAACAAATGACCTTTCACTGCTATCAACGGATTTGCTCCAAAATCAAATGATCCGGATAAAGATCCGGGATAATGAGCTTTCCATCACAGTCGGAGAAAATGACCCGTTCAGGGTTACTTATGATGAGCCAATTGGGCAATTGAAAGTAATAAAGTTGATTTTTATTGGGTATGGTGAAATGGGCGAATTTAAATTGACCTATCAAGATGAGGCACTGAAACATGATGCATTAGCGCCTTTTTAATAGTTAGAGTTGATTAGCGCAAACTTAAATACCTGAATACATCCTTAGCAGTTACAATGCCAACCAATTCTCCATTATCTACAACAGGTAAACTATGAAATGAGGCATTACTGAATATCAGTATAGCTTCAGAAATCATTGAATCTGAACTCAAAGAAACCACATTTTTTGTCATGATCTCATGCATGGAAAGAGACTTGAAAATCGTACTTCTTTCCAATTTCTCCCCAATAAAGTCACACAAGAATTCTATTTGAGCAATATCATTGCTACTAATCATACCAACCAAATTGCCGTTAAGCACTATCGGTATATGGCTGATTTTGTGTTCTTCCATCATTTTCATAGCAGTGATCACATCATCATTGGTGGTTAATTTCAGTACCTGGTGGGACATGATTTCTTGTATTGCTGCGTTTTCCATAGTTCTTTATCTCTCTCAGACTATGTAAATATCTAAATTTGAGAAGAACTAAATATGATCAAAATCACCTGCCTGTATGACTAATTTGATACTAAGGTTTTGGTCGCATTCAGCAGAGAATCAAGCTCAGATCTATCCAAATACTTGCCTCTTAAGAACACAGCTTCGATCCTTCGTACATTGTTGATATCCTCAAGAGGATTTCCTTCCAGCAAAACAAGGCTTGCTTTCTTATCTTTTTCTATGGTACCAAACTCTTTCTCTTTCTTCATGAAGATGGCAGGGTTCAAAGTTGCTGTTCTCAACGCACCAACATTTGTCATCCCTCCTTTGACCATCAACTCCAACTCATCATGGAGACTAAAGCCCGGAAAACAAAATGGATTTGGATAGTCTGTCCCGGCAAGGATCTTTACCCCAGCTTTTTCAAAGTCGCCCATCAGGGACAAATGAAGTTCAAATTTTCTTCGTGCAGCATCAAAATGTTCTTTACTCCTGGAAGCTCCGCTGTACCACATTTGGTCAAAAAAAGATGGAACATATTCTTTCCGTGGATCACTAATAATTGTGGAATCATCAAGGTTGGAAATGTTCCTCAAAACAACAAGAGTAGGTGAAAGCCAGGTGTTGCTCTTTCCCATTATTGTTATCAAAGAATCAAATATTGAAGGGTCAAAATCATCCACCAGGAAATTTGCTTTCTCAGGAGATGAAAAACCTTTTAACGAAAGTTCAGCCAATTTCCCGGAATTTGAAGTACAAGCCTCCAATATTCCATATAGATGCTCTGTGCTTTGTTGACCTGCTTCAATTGCCTCCCACATGCTTATCGAGGAAGGAACATGACCGGCAAACGGAATTTCATTTTTCCTGGCTTCTTCCACAATGGCAAAGTATGACTCTCGTGACAAGAGGCTGTAGACCTTAAGGAAATCCACCCCTGCAGTTACCTGTTTTCTCACTTCTGCTATTGCTTCAGCGCTATCTGCTACTCCGCTTGAACCTGGCCAAATGGGCGGTACTCCATCAATTATTGATCCGGCAGAATATACATCCGGACCAAAAAGCTCACCAGCTGCTGTGCGCGTCCGAATACTTTTTATCGTATCAGGTATTCCCCACATTTCTCGGACTCCGATTACTCCATTAGCAATCAGTAAAGGATTAAAATAGCTGTAGTTCCAATTATAGTGGGTGTGCATGTCCCACAAACCAGGAATCAAATATTTCCCTGAACCATCAACAACCCGGATTGAATCACTAACAGTGACATTCCCATCATATATACCAGTGATCTTATCTCCGGAAATTGCTACACTTTTGTTTGCACGGACAACGCCCTTTTCAACATCGATGATCTGAACATTTTTAATCAGGTAATCTGAATCAGTTACTTTATCACCACAGCCATTAACAAAAAGTGCAATGCTAAAAAGCAAGAGAGCATGTTTCGTAAAATTCATTTTTATATCATTTCATGTTCAAGCTTAATTCTACTATTGAAATGTTAGGCTCTGGTACTATTCAACTGAGTGAGACCATATTCCATTACATCGAGATTCTATTCCGTTTGGCTATTAATTAGATTATCATCTTAATTCAAAGGAATTAACAACTGCACTTGATGACTATCCTCACACCTTGATAATCACATTCCGTTTGTAAAGAAACAAGCCAACAAGCCAGCAAACAAAGACAACAAACAATGCAAATAACAGCGAAGCAAACCTCAGGTTTCCTGGTGAAATCGCAACAAAAACCTCTTGATAAAGCCAACCGTAGAGCGTCCTTGAACCAGAAACAGATTCCCACCTAAAAATGTAGATCATGGTTTTAACCAATAAGATGGAAACTACGTAAAGAATCATTGGATTGACACCAAAAACGACAAAGGGGCTTGTCCACTTCCTGTAAGATCTGATATCGATTAGTTCCATCAGAAACCCAAGACAAATGCATGCTGCACCAGAAGTAACTACCACATATGAAGCCGTCCAAAGTGGTTTGTTCACTGGAAGAACCAGGTTCCATAAAAACCCTCCAATTACACCAACAATACCATAAAACAACAGGTTCTTTACAAGAGTGTTCCTGTTTTTTGTTTCCTTTATTTTAAGCCCAACCAAGTATCCTGCTATCACTGATACTGCGGCTGGAATTGTTCCAAATAAGCCTTCAGGGTCAAAGGGAATTCCAAAACCATGGTACACATGTCCTGTTCCAAAAATGAAGTTATCAATCACTTTAGAAATGTTGTTCTGAAGCGAATATGGATCGCCAGTACCCAAACCATACAACAGTCCCCAATGTCCCAAAAGCATGGCACCACCAATCTTCCAAAGATCCCGGTTTCCGGCATTGACACATATGACAGCTGCCAGGCCATATGCGAGGGCAATTCGCTGCAAAACACCCATAATACGTAATTCTGCAAGAGGTTTATGATAGAATGGAAAATAATTAAGCAGCAATCCAATAAGGAAGATAATTACCACCCGCTTAATAATCTTTTTGTTCAACCCCTTGACAGATCTGTCTATATATTTCGAAAACGAAAAAGCCATCGAAACTCCTATTATGAAAAGAAAAAAAGGAAAAACGAGATCAGCTGGAAGTATTCCATGCCATTTTTTATGCAATAAAAAAGGATAAACATAAGACCAGCTACCAGGAGTATTAACCAGT
>JANQEC010000200.1 GCA_028278585.1 Cyclobacteriaceae bacterium
ACCTTGTAATGGGAAGTCATTTGCAAGGTCAATTTAAATGGTACCTGGATAAGGAAAATCAGCAGATTATTGCCATCACACCTAAGAATGTGATCGAAGACAGGTTTTTTAGGGGTACGATTTCATACGCCAACAAAGACCGGTTGATCTGGAATGGCTGGTCCAGCAAGTGGTTAGACGACAAAGAGTGGAAACAGGTTTTTAACGATGTAGCAACCAGAAAACAATAAATGGATTTTGTATGACTAGATTTTTTATAATCATATACGTGGTATTCGTGAATACGAACACCAATGCTCAATCGATCCGTGATCTTGATTTTTTAGTTGGGCGGTGGGAGGTAAGTGAAATTGTGTTTGCAGGAACCGATAGGGAATACACAGAAACAGGTTCTCGTGAATGTTCCTACTACCTGGATGGATCGTACATCAAGTGCGAAACACAAGGAATCAGGAAAGGTCGCAACAGATCTTACACCTTCCTGATCAACTATGAATCGGAAAAGGAATACTTCAGGCTTTTGAGCTTGTCTAGCGATTATCCTGATGTCGGTATGAGTGCCTGGGAGATTGACAGTGAAGCTCAAATTATAAAAGGTAGAGGCCTTCAGGGATATGGATCGATCCATCGTCTTGATTTTCGAGACAGAAATAAAATCATATGGCAGGGGCTGTATCCGGAAGCTAATAGCAATTCGGAATTGGAATTGAAAGCAATGTGGACCGAAACAGCAACAAGAAAATGAGAAAATTTTTGATATATAGTTCCCTGATCATTTGCTTGGGTTGTGCCGATCCGGAACCCAAGAAAGACCTGCCAATCATGGGGAATCTACCCGTTGGTGAATATCCAGTCGGTTACAAGACGCTGTTCACCTATGACCAAACCCGGAACGGTGTGCCTTATTCGGATTGGGATGGAAATTTGGATACTGAATATGACAAGGAGTCAGGGCGTCAGTTTCAAATTAATGTCTGGTATCCGGCTGAACAGGGCTCAGGTCAATCCATTAAGTATGATCACTACATTGACCTGATGGGCAGGCAAACAAATTTTGATGACACGGAGGTGCAAAAGGAGTTTGCCAGACGAAGATTCATTTCAAATACACGGGATCTTGGAAACAAAGAAGATTTCACCGAAGAGAACCTGAACCAACTACTTAACCTGGATGTATATGCGCGTTTGAATGCTAAAATGATTTCAGAAAAATTTCCGGTGGTGGTTTATCCCAACGGAGGAAGTCCTGCTTTTCAAAGCATCACGTGTGAATTCCTGGCAAGTCATGGGTATGTTGTTGTTGCTACGGCTTTAAAAGGTCGCTTTTCGTCAGGGATGGAAATATCAGGTTTAGGCTTAGAAGTGGCAGTCGACGATCTCGAATTTGTGCTTAGCAAGATTAGTGAATCGCCCAATGTAGATATGAATAACGTCTCACTGATGGCCAATGCCATTTCATCTTCTGTTTGCGCATCGGCCATTGCACGGAACAATAAATTGAAATCATTGATCAGCCTGGAAGGAGGTTTCCCCAGTTCATTCGAACAACGCCTGTTGAACGAGTCTGTGTTTTATAAGCCTGAAAATATCACAGTGCCCATCCTCGTTATCTATGCGTCGCATCCGTCTATTGATCCCAAGTACACCTTCCATTTAAAGTATGCGGATAGATACTATGCACAATACTCGCAAATGTCAGAATTCGTCATGCTTAATTACGGGATGTTTGATTCATTCATTCCCAATATACTTGGAGAACATGGTGGAGATACTCCAAGAGGATTTGAAGAAGCACACAAACTGATATTGAGATTTTTGGATCAAAATGTTAAAGCTGAAACTGGGGAATTATTTGCTACTGACTTTGTCCAATCGCAAAATGAGATAGATACAACCTTTGTTTTGTCTGGGATCCCATCACCTCCAAACATTGCACTTCTTAAGGATCTCTTTTTAAAAGGTGGATTTGATAAAGTAGACAGTGTATACCAGGGGCTTAGTGCTGCCGGAAATACACAACCCTTTTCAAAATCGTTCTACACCTCGTATAGAAGTTGGTTGGCGTGGAAGAAGGATGAAAGTTATTCAAACCGACTCAGGCTTTATGAGTTGGCATTCGATAGTTACCCTGAATCAGCCAGGATCAACTACTACGTTGCATATTATTCCTATAAAAGAGACATTAAGCAAAAAGCAATTGATCACTACAGAAAAACGCTGAACTTGATTGATAATGATGGTGATCTAACCAAAACTGAAAAAGAAAGAATTACTGCATACGCTCGAGAAGAACTAAATGAACTATTAGCGTCAAGTCAATGAAGTAGAATGGTTAACTTTCTGGGATAAAATCCAGGTATATGAAAACCATTGCTATCTCTTTTTTAGTGTTCTTCAGTCTTGGCACGTATAGCCAACAACTATCAGAAATTGTAACGACCGGCCCCGAAAAAGGCTCATTGATTGTTGTGGGAGGTGGGGGAGCCGGACCAGATATCATTGAAAAGTTTATCGAGTTGGCGGGCGGACCCGAAGCAAACATTGTGGTCATCCCGACAGCAAGCGGAAGCGATTCATTTTCTGAGAATTCAGGTGGGGCAAGATCCATCCGGGAGGGTGGCGCTACTAATATCACAATGCTTCATACACGCAGCAAAGACACTGCTAACATGGATGCATTTGTCGAACCGCTTCTCAATGCCACTGGCATTTGGTTTGGTGGAGGCCGGCAGTGGCGATTGGTGGATGCCTATGCAGGAACCAAAGCAGAGGAGGCATTCTGGAAGATTCTTGAAAAAGGAGGTGTAATTGCAGGATCGTCAGCTGGTGCTACAATACAGGGGTCTTACCTGGCTCGAGGTGATACCAAGAATAACCAGATCATGATGGGTGATCATGAGGAAGGATTCGGCTTCATTAAAAACATCGCTATTGATCAGCATGTACTGGCGCGTAACAGACAGTTTGATCTTTTTGATATTTTAAAAAAGAGACCCGAACTTCTTGGGATTGGTATTGATGAGCAAACAGCAATTTTTGTTCAGGGTGATCAATTTGAAGTTTTGGGAGAAAGTTATGTACTAATTTACGATCGATCTTTCTGGTCCCGGGAAGGGAGTGATTTGAAAAACCTACCCCCGAGCAATAACCAGTTTTACTTTTTAAGACAAGGAGATCGGTATGACATGCGAAAAAGAGCAATAATCAGTGATGATGAATGATAATTTAAAAAGATAATATGAATCTCGTTCTTTTCTTAGTCCTTACTTTCTTCACAGTTATCCCAGGGGTATTACTCCTGGCAGGTGCCATCCGTTTTCGAAACAGATCACAAACTGCTCCAGGTATATTGATTTTGATTGGGAGCGTACTTGTTTTGGGGACCCTGATTTATGATTCACGTACCTATTTTTATTCATCCTTTGGCTATGCAGAACAGCTAGCGGACCATTCAATACGAAAAGCATTGATTCGTAGTATTGCTCAATTTTTAGGCATATGCTTCATTGCTGTAGGATTACTGGTGTTCAGAAAAGAAAACAGTTAGTTCATTCCACTTTTGCAACACACTTCAACTCAATGGCAATAGGAGTGGGCAACGAATTAATTTCAACGGTCGTTCTGCAAGGCTGTGCATCCTTGAAATACTCGGCGTAGATTCTATTGTAAGTTTTAAAATCAGCTTTCATATTGGTAAGAAAAACTGTCACATCTACCAGGTCTTCCCATTTGGCTCCAGCTGCCTCAAGGATTAGTCGAACATTCTTAAATACCGAATGGCATTGCGCTTCAATATCATAACTTAAGATATTGCCATTGTCACCTAGTTCGACTCCCGGAATTTTTGTCTGACCTCTTTCTCTTGGGCCCACTCCAGATAAGAAGAGTAAGTTTCCAACTCTTCGGGAATGTGGATAGAGTCCAACCGGTTCAGGGGCTTTGTCAGAATTAAATGCCTCCATTAAATCAATTCCTTTTGTAATACAATCCGTTTTCGATCGTCTTTCTCAGAATACCGAACGTCTACGATCTCAAAACCATTTTTTATGGCAAGGATCAACATTCCTTTATGTTCATTGAACGTCTTGAATTCCAATACCTCATAGTTTCTCTCACGGCACCATTCCTCCATTTTTTTAAGTAGCATTTTAGCTACACCCATCTTTCGATACGTAGGAAGGACACCTCCAAGCCAACTGTAAAATTTCCTGGTTCCAACATCACGTTCATAACCGCACTTAAAGCCAACCAGGTATCCGTCAGTTTCTGCAACTAACATGAGGTTTGCGTTAAGTAGACGTTTCTTTAATTCTTCTTTCGAGTAAGGGTTTATAAACTCAGGGAGTTCCTGCATGAGGGACACTACTTCATCTATATCGCCTTCTCGTATGACGATCATGACATCAATTCTTCAATTTCTTCGGGTTCGATGGGGATGTTTTTCATGAGGTTCAAATGACCATCTTTTGTTAAAACCACGTCATCCTCCAATCTTACACCAAGATTTTCCTCTGGTATATAAATACCAGGCTCAACCGTAAAGACCATTCCCTCTTCGAACTTTTTATAGATGGATGCCACGTCATGCACATCAATGCCCAAATGATGAGAGGTGCCATGCATAAAATATTTTTTATACGCTGGCCAGTCCGGATCCTGGTTTTTAATATCTGTTTTGTCAATTAGCCCCAGGTCAAGCAGCTCTTTTTCCATTAATTCACCAACTGCTTTGTGATACTCAGGGATTTGATTACCCGGTGTGAGCATATCAGTAGCTCCGTTTTTTACTCTTAAAACTGCATCGTACACTTCCCTCTGTCTTTTGTTGAATTTTCCATTGACAGGCACAGTACGAGTCATATCCGACATGTAATTTGAATATTCAGCACCCACATCCATGAGTAGCACATCCCCATCTTTAAGGGGTTGATTATTTTCAAGATAATGAAGCACGCAGGAATTTCCACCGCCAGCAATGATTGGTTCATAGGCAAAGCCGTTCGAACGATTTCGTATGAATTCATGTAGGTATTCTGCCTCAACTTCATATTCATAAAACCCAGGTCTGATCTTATCCAGTACTCTTCGAAAACTCTTTTCTGTGATGTCACACGCTTTTTGAAGAAGATCAATCTCAATTTTGGATTTGATACATCTCAAATCAGTAAGAATAGGAGCTAGCCGCTCGTAATTATATAAGGGGTATTTTTCATAACACTCTTGAATGAACCTGGCATTGTTGGTCTGCACCACCGATGAATTCCTAATATGTTCGTTGCTATCTAAATAGATATTGTCGCATTCTGCCAGAATGGTGTAAAACATCAGATCAAATTCCGAATTCCATTTGACATTACTAATTCCTGAAGTAGTAGTTCCCTCTTCCTTCGTCAGCTTATGACCTTCCCAAACAGCAATGGTCTCATTGGTTTCGCGTAGGAACAGGACCTCACGCATTTTCTCATCAGGAAAATCCGGAGCGATCAGAACAATGGATTCTTCCTGGTCCACTCCAGTCAAATAGAAAAGATTGGCATTTTGTCGAAAGCGCATTGTTCCATCTGCGTTTGTGGGCATGATATCGTTTGATCTGATTACTGCCACAGAATTAGGCTTCATTCGCTTGATGAGATTCTTCCTGTTTTGCTTAAACAGCTTGTTGTCGATAGGGTCGTACTTCATTTAGTTTTTATCTTGGTCATAAAAATACAATTAATGCCCCGATTGTCCATTTTATCAATCGTTGGTCGTCATTGAAAAAATTACTTAAACAATAGGAAAATGAAACAGTATTTATATGTATTTAGAGGAGGAAGAGCGGCCTACCAGGAGCAATCACCTGAAGAAATGCAGGCACACATGGAACGATGGGGTTCCTGGATGCAAAAAATTTCAGCTGTAGGTCACCCATTACAAGAAGAAGGTAAAGTTGTTGCCAAGGCTGGCGAAGTGATCACAGATGGACCGTTCACAGAAGGAAAAGAAGTTGTGGGCGGCTATGTGGCCGTTCCCGCCAATGACATGGATCACGCGGTTGAGATGTCAAAGGGATGCCCAATCTTTGAGTATGGCGGAACTGTAGAGGTGAGAGAAATCATCGAAATGTAGATATTCAATAAAGATGGGACATTGTCCTATCTTTATTTTATGCCTGAGATGAACGCAAATCAGCTCATTGATCATTTCTTTAGGACAGAGTATGGAAAAGCTGTTTCTCACCTGACTAATCGATTTGGTTCTGGCCACCTTGAATTGGCGGAAGATTCCGTACAAGACACCCTTGTGAAAGCCATGCAAACGTGGCCTTTTGGGCAGGTCCCGGATAACCCAACCGGGTGGATTTTGAGAGTAGCGGGAAATAGAATGATTGACCAACTCAGGCGATTGCAGAAGCAGACAAACGAAGAACTTCCCGAAGTCTCTGAAACCCTGAATGAAGAGGTGTCTTTAACGGATATCAATGACGATATGGTAAAAATGATGTTTGCCTGTTGTCATCCCACATTAAGTGCGGAATATCAAATTATTCTGACCCTGAAGATCCTGGGCGGCCTTTCTATTCGGGAGATATCAACTTCGCTACTTAAAAAGGAAGAAACCGTTGCCAAAGCATATACCCGGGCAAAAAAGAAGTTTAAGGAAGAAGAAATCAAGCTTACCTTACCTCCTGCCAACGAGGTAGAGAAAAGACTTGAAATGGTATTGAAGATCATTTACCTTCTTTTCAACGAAGGGTACAAAAGTGCAGAAGGATCCATCCTGATTCGAGAGGACCTTTGTGCGGAGGCCGTCCGTTTAAATTCTGTTCTTCTTGAGACGGAACTTTGTAGCACCCCCTCTGCCAATGCGCTCATGGCATTAATGTGCTTCCATTCTTCGCGATTTGATGCGCGAGTAGATGAGAGCGGTGAAATAATTTCACTTGAAGATCAGGATCGATCTAAATGGAACCAGGAGCTTATTGCAGTTGGTAGCAGGTACTTACAAAAGGCATCAGAATCCGAAGAAATAAACGACTACATCATACAGGCAGCGATTAGTTCTTATCACTGTAATTCACCGAGTTTTCAGAAGACCCAGTGGTTGGAAATCTTAAAGCTGTATGATCTTCAGCTTGAAATAAACCCAAGTCCGGTTATTCGTTTGAATCGAATTGTACCAATGGAAAAAGTCCATGGCTCAATGCTGGCCTATTCAGAGATAGAAGAGCTGGAGGAAACAGGTTTTTTCGACACCTACTATCTTTTTTATGCGATAAAAGGTGGGATCCTTCAAAATTTAGGAGAAATTGAAGAATCAATAATTGCGCTCAAAAAAGCCATTTCACTAACAAAAAACGATCGTGAATTGACGTACCTGAATAAAAAGCTGGAACAGCTCTCCAATCAGTAAGAAACTCCTGCCATCAAACTTTAATACTGATAACTGATTCCTGATAACTAAAGTCTACCTTTGCATCCTTTATGAGCAAGGAATACGAGTTGATTGAGCTGCCGAACGGCATGCGGGTGATTCACAAGCAGGTAACACACACAAAAATTGCAAATGTTGGACTGATGCTGGATATAGGAAGTCGTGACGAACTTCCTGAAGAGCAGGGTCTTGCTCATTTTCTTGAACACATGGTTTTCAAAGGAACCAGGAAGCGAAATTCATTTCACATTATCGACCGGCTAGAAT
>JANQEC010000214.1 GCA_028278585.1 Cyclobacteriaceae bacterium
CAATTGAGTTCTGAAAGCTGTTTTGTGTATGTGTTCCTCCTTTACTGCAATCTGGTGATATCCCGACGTCAAATCCAATTTGGAGAAAACACGAGCGGAACCCAACCTATCCAATAAAGAATCAATTCTGGGGAGAGGAAACCTGTCTTTAATAGTTTGCTTATTCAAAGCTCTGTAGTCTATGCACATCCGCCATCGTCCATCCTTTTTGGGGACAAACAATACGGGTGCGCCATAAGGACTAACAGATGGCCTGATGAACCCTTGAGCAACCAGATCTTTAATCTGCGATTCTAATTCATCTTGCTCATTGGGACCTAATTTGTAAGGTGCCCTATTTGGGGGTTCAGCCTCAGGGTCCGTCTTGATCTCATGTTCAACATCTCTTTCCGGGGGACGACCCTTTGGCAGTTTCTCGGGAAAAACATCTCTAAACTCTTCAACTATCCCTCTCAACTTTTCCCGCAGTTCAGGCTCTACTTCATTCAAAATCTGTTCTTCTCTCTCCCGTACAGAAACACTATCCTTCTTTGGTCCGCTAGCTTTCATTTTCTTCTCAGCATTACTTGAATGGGAATTTATTGCAGCTAAAGAGGTCTTTGCAACTCTACGACGTCCTTCACCAACTTTTCTCACAATAGCAAGGAAGACTGTGACATTCTCCTTTTTGACCAATTTCTTCAATCCCCTTGCTGACATCAATTGCCGATGAGCTGCGATTTGGGATTTTATTTGCTGCACTGGTTTATATTGCACTCTCTTTACAAAATGAATGTACTTTGTACGTCCTGCACTTGCATTGAATTCTTCGTCATTCTTGTCTCTATTCCCACATTCACATCGGACTGGCTTCAATCCTTGAATTATTGAAACTTTGATTTGATCATCTTCATTCAACTTCAAATCAACAGTACAATTGGGCGATGAATCAATATTATTTCCTTCCCCCTTTAAAGAAGAGCTCGTCCACGAGCTAGTTTTGCTTGAAAATGCATAATCCCAAAAAGAGGGTCGCCTCAATACTTGCACTGATTTTTGAATTTCAGGAGATTTCAAAGCTTCCAATTCTCTGTCATCCCTCAGAACAGTGACAGTTCCTACTTTTTGATGTGAACCGATCCAATCTCCTCGTAAAACCCCGGTCTCTGTAATCCGATGCAAGATGTACATTGATGCATTTGCCCAATCAATCAAGGGGTTTACGATTTTGAGCCAATTCACTCCCAAAACGACATCAACATCAAAAAGCAGTTTAGTTATAGTGAGGTTCATCT
>JANQEC010000247.1 GCA_028278585.1 Cyclobacteriaceae bacterium
GGTATATTTCTCAGTCCCGGAAATTGATGATGTTCTTGCGAAAGTTGAAGCTGCTGGTGGTAAGATCATTAATCCAAAGTTCAGCATAGGAGAGTTTGGTTTCTGTGGTCATTTTGAGGATTCTGAAGGAAATCGGGTAGCGTTGCATCAGGGAGTTGATGGTTAGGATCTTGCTAGGTTGACATCAGTGTCATGCCGTTCTCTGAAACGGCATCTTACACTGTCAGCGAGGAAGATGCCTGATCAAGTCAGGCATGACATATTGAGAAACATATATCGCTCTATATCCATTCCTGATCATGAACTGTTTTTTCATGCTCAACTGCACCCGTGTGTTTTGTTGCTTTAGGCTCAAACAATAGAACCCATACTTCTTCCCCATTTTCTGTCCTGGGAAAATGCTCAACCCCTCTTGGTACAATAAGCATATCCCCTTCCTTCAGGGTCTCCACACGATCCCTGAACTCCATGATCAAGGTTCCTTTAAAAATCATGAAAAGCTCATCTTCCTCCTCATGACTATGCCACACAAATTCATCTTTCAGCTTAGCCAACTTTACTTGCTGACCATTGAGTTCGCCAATGATCTTTGGAGTCCAATTCTCTGAAAAGAGCTCAAATTTTTCTTTAATGTTAATAGCTGTCATTGTTCCAATTTCTCTAATTCTTCCTCCGTGTAATCTGTCGGTTTACCTAAATACTCAAACTTTTCAACCTCTTCCTTAAACTCTGCAAGTTTAATACCTACTCTTTTATAAGCAGGGCCACCAAGTGGAAGGTGCAACGGCGGGTTTTCGAGCTTAGTCAATTCAAACATAGCTTTGACTGCCTTAACGGGATCTCCAACCTGATTTCCACTCACACTGCGGATCGAATCCATATTTTTAGCAGCACTTTCTTTATAATCATCAATCGTGGATTCATTGTATGTTGCGGATCTTCCAGCCCAATCTGTTCGAAAAGGGCCAGGCTCAACATTGGTGACTTTAATTCCCAGGTGACTGGTCTCGGCAGCTAAAGCCTCACCAATTCCTTCTAAAGCAAACTTGCTACCATTGTAAATGCCAACACCAGGAAATCCGTTCAATCCTGCAATGGATGTGATATTCAGAATATGCCCTGACTGTTGTTTTCGCATGAAAGGCAGTACCAGTTTGATCATCCGGATGGCGCCATACACATTCACATCGAATTGACGTGATATCTCGTCATCTGAGGTTTCCTCGATCGGGCCGATCGTCCCATACCCTGCATTGTTGACCAAGACATCTACCCTTCCATATTTATCAGAAATGAACTGCCCGGCATTATCAATGCTGCGTTGATCCTGAACATCCAAAACTACTCCAGCAATCATGTCATTGTTCAAAGCTTCCAGTTCGCCTATTTGCTCCTGTTTTCTTACCGTTCCGATTACCATTTCTTCATTGTCAGCAACCACTTTCGCCAATTCTCTACCGAAACCAGTGGAACAACCGGTGATTAACCAAATTCGTTTATCTGTCATTTTTCTTTTTTTACCGAACACCCAACATATCGCAAATGTTCGCTCCAAAGTATTAAATTAGCAATACCTAAGCATTTAAATTGTTTGACTTATCAGCAATACGTTAACCAGCACGAATAAAAAAATTACCATGAAAAGATTAGTTTACCTGATAGCATTTGTGATAGTGTCCTATGCGAACGCCCAAATGCCTATAACCACTATACCGTTTGAGCTATATGGCGACCACATCATCATCAAAGTAAGTATCGATGATTCGGAGCCACTCGAATTCATATTCGATACGGGGTCGGGACTCACCGTTCTGGACCAGGATATTGCGGACAAACTAAAGCTAAATAAGAAGAAAGTTGAATTCAACCAAACCAAGTCCGTTTGGCATTTGATCAAGCACAATACACTTGCCATTAATCATTTTTTAATGGAGAAAAACATCAAGGTATATACTACCGATTTGAATCACCTTGAAATCAGCCTTGGACATGATATTGATGGGATTCTTGGCTATGACCTCCTCTTTCATCACTCAGTTCATATCAACTATGATGACAGAACCATGAATATATATGATCATGGCAATGTTCCGAAAACAGGAGACGCCATTCCATTCGATCTTAATATTTCAATCCCTGTAGTCAAAGGAACTGTTGTTTTAAACAACGGCGAACCACATGACGGAACGTTTTATGTCATGACAGGAGCAGGTACAACACTTGATTTTAACTCACCATACTCAGAAAAATATGATATCATAAATAAAACCGGGAAACATTATTCCTATCATGTGATGGGAATTTCAGAAAATGAAAGTCTGCATTATGAAGGCCATGTTCTCTCGTTTGCTTTCGGCAATCAGAAAATAGAAGATTTGCCGATTGGAATAAGTGCCTCTCCTGATGGAATCCAGGGAGACAAAAAAGTGTCTGGAATCATAGGAAGCAAAATATTGAGAATGTACAACATCACAGTTGACGTCCCGGACCAAATGATCTACCTAAATAAAAACAGTCGATGGGGAGAACAGTTCCACGTCAATTGTAGTGGTATTCAAATTCAAAAAGATCATGACAAAAACAAAGTGCTGATCCACTATGTTTTTGATGACAGTCCTGCTTCAGAAGCAGGAATAAAAGTGGATTCTGAACTTCTGAAAGTTAATGGAACAGTCATGAGTGAAATCAGTATGGCTGATGTTAAAAAAATCCTTCGTCAGGATGGAGAAACTGCTGAGTTACTCGTTCGTCAGGATGGAGAAGAAAAAACCTTCACTTTACAACTTAGATCGCTCATTAAATAGTTAAGGTTCTATTTCTTTGCCTCAAGAATGAGCAAAGAACTTCGAATCGTTTTTCTAGGAACGCCAGATTTTGCAGCTGAAAGTTTACAACAGTTGTTAGAATCTGGCTTTCTTATTGTGGCTGTGGTAACCGCTCCTGATAAGCCACAGGGAAGAGGAAAAAAGATTGGATCATCAGCTGTAAAACAATCCGCTTTAAAAGCACAACTTCCCATTTTGCAACCTACCAACCTTAAAGCCCCGGAATTCTTGGACGAACTAGGTTCTTACAAAGCAGATCTTCAAATAGTAGTGGCGTTCAGAATGTTGCCGGAAGTGGTTTGGAGTATGCCGAAGCTGGGTACATTCAATTTACATGCATCCCTTTTACCTCAATACCGAGGCGCTGCTCCTATCAATTGGGCCATTATCAATGGTGAGAAAGAGACTGGGGTTACTACTTTCTTCTTAAGACATGAAATTGATACTGGTGAAATTATTTTCCAGGAAAAAGAGCCCATCTACGAATCAGATACAGTAGGCACCCTCTACGAACGACTGATGAAAAAGGGAGGGCAATTGGTGGTAAAAACTGTCAAGGCAATTACTAATGATAGTTATTCCCTAACACCTCAAAAGAGTGATAAATCCCTGAAACCTGCTCCTAAGATCTTCAAAGAAGATTGTAAAATCAATTGGGATCAACACAGTGAATATGTTCGTAATTTTATTCGTGGTCTATCCCCCTACCCAGCTGCATGGACGATTCTGGAAGGAAAAGTGTTAAAAGTCTTTGCTGTGAAAGAGTCTCCTGAAGGAAGTAAGAAAGGAATTGCAATAGTTGAGTCGGATAGTAAAACGTATCTCCGGGTGAAAACGAAGGATAAATCATTAGACATTACCGAACTTCAATTGGAGGGCAAAAAGAAAATGGGTGTAGAAGAATTCTTAAGGGGTTATCAATTCAATGAAAACTAACATGATCATATCAATGATAGCAGCAATGGGTAGTAACAGGGTCATCGGCAAGGACAATGATATCCCCTGGCATTTACCAGATGATTTCAAATACTTTAAGGAATCAACTAAAAATCATCATGTCATCATGGGTAGGAAAAACTGGGAATCTCTCCCTCCCAGGTTCCAGCCATTACCTGATCGTCCAAATTTTGTTATCACCAGGCAAAAAAATTACCCTGCTGAAGGGGCCACCATTTTTAGGTCTTTAGAAGATGCCTTATCAAAAGCCAGGGAAATGGGTGAAAAAGAGGTCTTTATTATTGGGGGCGGTGAGATATACAGAGAGGGCCTTTTTCTTGCGGAAAAAATTTATTTGACCGAAATTAATGGAGCATTTCAAGGTCAAACCACATTTCCGGAATTCGATAAGGAACAGTGGGTGGAAATCTCCAGAGAACATCATGACGTTGATGATCGACATGAGTATTCCTTTGATTTTGTTGTGTACCAAAAAAAATAAGCATGGATCTATATTCTCACAAAAAAACCCTCAGTATTATCCATATCTGCTACGGAGCGCTTTATACCGCTATTTTTCTTTTGATAGCAGGAGTTTTCACTGCATTCTTTCCTTTCCTGGAAACAGCGATAGTTGAGGAAGAGGGTCGAGATGCGGTATGGATCTTACCATTAATTGGAACAGTTTTAAAAACCGTGTTATTCTTCCTTTTCATTTTTGCCGCTCTCCCATCGATCATAGGAGGAATAGCAACACTTCAAGGCAAAAAATGGGGAATGGTATTCCTTATGATTGCTGGTTGCCTTTCCATATTTAGCTTTCCGATCGGTACTGCTATAGGAGCCTACACCATCTATGTGTTCATAGAAGACAACAAGCAAAAAAAATGACCAAGGTTTCTGGTAAAGTCATTTGGCTGACCGGAGCCTCTTCAGGTATTGGCGAAGCTTTGGCGCATAGGCTTTCAGAAATTAACCTCAAACTGATCATATCTGCGCGAAGAAAGGATGAACTTGAAAGAGTGAAAAGTGAGTGTTCGAGCGGTTTGGCAGATATAAAAATACTTCCACTTGACCTTGAAGATCATACTCAATTAAGAAGCAAAGTAGAAGAAGCAACATCTTTGTTCGGTCCTATTGACATTTTGATTAACAACGCCGGTCTGAGTCAACGAGATCTCATCATCAATACGACTTCCGAGGTAGACCGAAAACTCATGGAGGTCAATTATTTTGGAACAATTGCTCTCTCCAAATTCCTGCTTCCACAAATGATCGAAAGAAAAAGTGGACATCATGTGATTGTCACAAGTGCTGTTGGAATTGTAAATACACCTTTTAGATCGGCCTATGGCGCTTCAAAACATGCGCTCCACGGTTTCTACGATGTTTTAAGAGCAGAGCATCACAAGGACAACATCAAAGTGTCACTGATTCTTCCAGGATACATTAAAACGAATATTTCTTACAATGCGCTCATGGGGGACGGAAATCCTCAAAACAAAATGGATACCGCCCAAAATAAAGGTATGTCCGCCGATAAATGTGCCCGATTGATCGTAAAAGCTATCGAATCAAACAAACAAGAGGCGTATATTGCTGGAGCCAAGGAAAAATTGGGAATTTATCTCAAGCGTTTTTGGCCAAAAGCCGCATCCATAGCTATAAGAAAGTTGAGCGTCACGTAATATTCAAAAGGGATGAGAGCAGTTCTCACACATTTGATATTGGTTCTTCTTGTTCTTTCCACCACTTCCCAGAGAAGATATCAGCTTCCTAGTGGGATTTCGGAAACGGAGATCAATCCCGAGTGGATCATTGTGAAAATAAAGGGTGACGGCTCTGATTTTGAAGATCTTCCCAATGAGGTTCGACTGCTTCATAGAACCAGTCCGGGAAAACCATCAATCCTGGATGGTATTTGTAAAATAAAGATCCGCCAGGGACAAAATCCTGTTCAGTTGATCAATCAATTATTACAAAACTCCAATGTTGTTTATGCTGAACCTATATTAACATACCAACCTTTGTATATTCCATCCGACCCAGCTAACAGCACAGATCAAAGCTACCTGGATCAAATAAGTGCATATGACGCCTGGGACATCACACGCGGAGATGACGATATCATCATCGGCATCATTGATACGGGAGTAGATATTGACCATGAGGACCTATCGTCCAGTATCTGGATCAATGAAGCAGATCCTATCGACGGATTGGATAACGATGGCAACGGCTACATCGATGACTATCAGGGTTATGACTTTGCAGACGATGACAATGATCCTAATGCCGATGGGAATCAGCATGGAACCAGGGTAGCTGGAGTAGCTGGGGCTAGCACTGACAATGCAATCGGCATGTCTGGTATCGGGTTCAACTCAAAAATTGCTGCGCTCAAGGGATTCACTACTTCAGGAACGCTTTCGGTAAATCTTTTCGATGCAATCATCTATGCAGCAGACATGGATATACAGGTACTCAACCTCTCATGGGGTTCCGTAAGGGAGCCGCTACAATCAGAGCAAGACATCCTTAACTATGCAGTACTTGAAAAAGATGTAGTGATTGCGGTTTCAGCCGGTAACGATGGTGCTAAAGCTAATCCGGAGGCGCTATTCTACCCTGCCAGCTACGACAATGTACTATCTGTAGCCGCTGTTGATGATAATGACAACAAGTCATCAACTTCTTCTTACAATTATTTTGTCGACATAAGTGCTCCGGGGGTTTCTCTATATTCAACTGTAAATGATGATGCCTATGGTACACAATCAGGTACCTCTTTTGCTTCTCCGCTTGTAGCAGGTGTGGCAGCCTTAGTGAGAGACGCCTTCCCAGACCTAAATGCACTACAGGTGATGGAACAGGTAAGGATCAGCTCAGATGATATTTATGGAATTGGATCAAATTCTGCTTTTGATGGAAAACTTGGCTTGGGAAGATTAAATGCTTTCACCGCCGTATCACAAAATGATCTTAAATCAGTACGTGTAACTGGTATCGATGCTCAAACACCATACAGCAGTAATCTTTTCTTTGGAGATTCAGTAACACTGACGACTGACTTGACTAATTTTCTCTCCTCCGTTAACGAAACACAAGTCACTATATCCTCTCCCGAGAATGACTTCACTGTTATTCAGGGAACTGATTTTCAAAGTGGATTGAATTCTTTAGAAGAGGGCGACGTATCGTTTTCTATTGTTCTAAATGACGATCTGGCCCCTGAAACACCTGTATTTGTACGATTGGATTTTATGGATGACGCTTATGCCGACTTCCAATTCATCCGATTCATCACATCACCAGATCACTTCGATTTTGGATCTGATCTTAAGATGACAATTGCAGGTAATGGTAACCTAGCATATGCAGACGAGTTTTTCTATGAAGGTATTGGTGTTGAATTTGATGGAAATACGATCCTCAAGTATGCTGGTATTATGACAGCAGATTCTGAATCGACAGTTACAGACAATATTATCTCAGACTATTTTCTTGAGAACAGAGAGCAGGATTTTACTTCAATCACCAACTACAAACTTTATAGTCATCCAGCGGCTGATCAGTTTGGCTACTCTGAACTTGAGGATACGGAAAACAATTTGATCATCGAACAATCAAATTATTCCTGGACGGATGGCAATTTTGTATTACTTAGGTATAGAATAATTAACAATTCAGCCACCCAACATGATGATGTGAGTCTTGGATTTTTCGCTGACTTTGACCTGGATGATCTAACAAAAAATAGAGCGGCATACGATGGAGTCAATGATTACATATTTACCAACAACCTGGACGAAACAGTATTTGCTGCGACAAAAATAATTGCCAATGGAACGGTGGGATATTCCGCACTCGATGTTGATGATCAAAACGGAAATGACTTTGATGTAGAATCTGCTTTTAGTGACGCTGACAAGTACGATTTTCTTAGAAATCAACTCATTGGATCAGCCGGTGATCTAGGGGATGGTAATGATGTAGCTATGCTCAACGGTGTAACTATAAGTCAGATAAATGCATTCGAGAGTGAATATTTTACTGTGATAATTGTGGCAGCTCCTACAAGAAATGATCTCGAAACCGAATTAGCAAACGCTGAAAATAAGTTATCAGAGGTTGTTGCAAATCCAAGAATTTTGGAATCAGTTTTTAGTTGTGATAGTGATGTAACAATTGATCCTGAATCGGGAGACACTTATCAATTCTTCCGGGATCCTGAGGGCACCATTCAGTTACACGAAGGCACCTCTTTTATGACAGGCTCAATCGCCAGTGACACTGCTTTCTATGTGAGAAATATGGATGGAGCCTATGCGACAGATATATTTCAAATACCAGTAAAACTCATTGAAGACGTTGCAGATTTTTCTATGGAACCAGACACACTTTACCTGGATCATGAAACAAACGTAGTTTCATTCTCAGATCAAAGCTTCCAGGCAGTTACCTGGAGTTGGGATTTTGACGAAGGCACAACTTCTTCTGTTCAAAACCCATCACTCTCTTTTAGTCAAACAGGAGAATATGAAATTTCACTGTTCATCAACAATGAGTCAGGCTGCACAGATACAGCTATTAAAAACCTCATTGTAGCAGATCGTCCGGAAAGTCCGACATTCAATACGTTCAATATTTGCCCTGGAGATCTCATAACACTTTCTGATCCTTCAGCCAATTTTCTCAAGGTTTTCGACACGAATGAAAGCGAAGATCATTCTTATAAAGGGAGTGATTTGGAAGTCGGACCTTTTTATGATAACACCACAATTTTCGTGAGTGGGGTTTATAGTCAATTCGAAAGCCTGAGGAGTCCTGTCGAAATCGTGGTGGAAGAATTCTCAACCGACTTTACCATCGAGATTGATACGAGCTCCACGTTTCATCAAATCATAGTAAAAGCTCCTGAAAACGTTGAAACAATCGAATGGTTTGTCAATGATATTTCTAGCGGAAGTGATAGTCAGATTGAAATAGATTCTGCGACAACGGAAGTAACTATTCGATTGGATCAAACCAACGCCAACGGCTGTGAGATAAGTGAAGAAAAGACTTTTGTTTTCAGTAGCTCAAATATCCCAAGCCAACAAGATATCAGCTTCTGTACGAATGAAACACCTGTATTAAGGCCGCAGAATGGAGAGGTATTTGGATTTTATACGGATGCCGAACTCACTAATCTGATCAAAAAAGGGACTGAGCTGTTGGTGACTGAAAACATGAAGGTTTTCGTTGTTGGTCTCGATGATGGTTTGCCAGGTGAACCACGAGAAGTGAACATCACTTTTGAAGAATTCGAACTGGAAATAGTTAGCGAATCAGAAAAGATCGGTAATAAGCATAAGGTGACGCTAAGCACAAATCCTTCTGAAGGAATAACACAATTTAGTTGGTATATCAACGGAGATCAAACAGCTACCACACCTGCTCCTATTTTTGTATTGAATGAAGACGTGTATGAAATAATTGCTGAGATAATCAACGAAAATGGCTGTACACATAGCGACACGATTCAATTAGACTTGATTCCTCCTCTGGCTATTAATGAGTCTGCTTCTGTTGATGTTTATCCCAATCCATCGGATGGTTTCGTTACCTTCTCAGCCCCAACTCAAATACATTCTGTAGCCGTTTGGGATATGGCCGGAAACTATATCTTTGAAATCCATAAGACGGAGAGTCCTAACAACTTCAACCAGCTTACCCCGGGAATTTACCTGTTGAAAATAAAAACGAACGAAGGAGTTTTTAGCAAAAAGCTAATTATGAAGTAGATATCTCTTTACCTCTAGTTAAAATATGAAAAAGCCATTCATCCTACTTAGCCTCGCCTTTGCAAGTCTTGTATTTGCCCAAAAAGGTGACTTTCTACTAACCCATCATTTTCCATCCCATCCCAATATTGACAATACCAATTTCGAGATCATAAGTGACAACAATGGACTCATTTGTCTTGCCAATCGAGCGGGCGTTCTGACCTATGACGGAGATACCTGGGATTACTTCCAAACTCCATCGGCAGCACTATCAATTGATACGGATTCAGCCAATACAATCTTTGTAGGCAGCATTGGTTCTTTTGGAAAAATTGATTTCAATGAAAATGAGATCACTTACCAAAACTTGCTTAACAACGATACCATCAACGATCTTTTCTTTCAAACTAAAAATTTTGGTGACTATGTGTATTACCTGGGAAA
>JANQEC010000289.1 GCA_028278585.1 Cyclobacteriaceae bacterium
TTTGATCAGATGCGAAAAATGATGAAGATGATGAACAAGTCAGGTGGGAAGAGGGCGCTTGCAAATATGCTTGGAGGAATGAAGTAACCTTTAATTCGAGTCTAGCAATACCTTCATCATTCCTTCTGCGGAAATCTTTCCTTTCTTTTCAATGAAATCAGGAGGTGTATCATCCCCGATTTCAAACGTGATTCCGGGAATATTGAATTGGGTGACAAACCAACCTTTAGAGACAGGAGACCTCAATCCCGAAGGCTGATCATTAATCTCGTATCCCTCAATGTTTGTTTCGATGTAATTCAACCAATCATCAGTGAAACTTTGGTACTTGGTTTCCAATGACCTTGAAGTGGTATAGTACACATCGTAAAAAGTGCTGTGAAAGTCCAACCCTGCGGCTACTTCAGAGTTGCTCTCCCTAACAGTTCTCACAATATGATTGGCAATTTGCTTTATCTCTGGCTGTCGATAGTAGGCCCAATCCCGATTCAGATCAACACCTCCCGTATTGTGTCTCCAATGTCCCATGTCTACCCCGTCTGGATTCAATAGAGGATAAATATGAACTGTGTATTTCTTGAGGAAGGACTTACTAAGCTTTGAATTATCCGCAAGTCTTGAAACAAACGCTTTTAGCGCATAGTATCCAGTGACTTCCGGAGGGTGTTGCCTGCTTATTAATACTACTGTCTTTTTTCCTTTTCCAAGTTTGACGTGCATGAGGTCTCTACCCATTCTACTCTTCCCAATCACATCAAATGACCCCCATTTGTTGCTTGCAATTTCTTTGCTCCAACTTCTCACATCTTCAGATGTTTCTAAGGGTTGAGCAGAAATCCATGTGGTGTCTGGTTTGACGGTGAAAGAAAATGTAACGGACAAAGTATCTTTTGCAACAGAAACCATGGATTCGGTTAACTTACTCCATGTCCTGCGATCGTCGCTTATTTTTGGCCAGTACCTGTGTTTGACACTTTCATAGTAATCAATGGTTATCGTAACCTTTTTCTGCGCCCCTGCATTTGTCCACAAGCGAAAAGCATACCATGGACTGGGATTGATAGGAGAGTTCTCCGGATCAATTTGAATAGTGATCGTTGAGTCGTTTTCGAATTTAAGTGCATTCAGACGTGCACCATCAAATTGATTATCAACAAAAAGACCGTTCCGTTCATATGTCTGCTTTTCCTGAACAGAAATTTCTTTGTTATTTGTATCTATAGGATTGGGAAAATCATAGGTCGTAGCCTGTGACAGGACAACTGTCGAAATAAAAAAAGCAGAGCCGATTAAGCCAGCTCTCATGTTTGATAAGTGACAGCTTTCACTGCTTCAATCGTTCGTTGAACATTTGGCAGGACCTCTTCAATGAGTGTCGGAGCATACGGAAGAGAAACATCTTTGTTCGTGATCCTGTGTATAGGAGCATCCAAATAATCAAAAGCATTTCTCTGGATGTGATGACTAAGCTCACTCGAAATCGAAGCAAGTGGCCAGGCCTCCTCCACAATTACCAATCGGTTGGTTTTCCTTACTGAGTCGATGATCGTTGGATAATCAATAGGTCGGACACTTCTCAAATCAATCACCTCTGCGTTTGTACCTTCTTTCGTCAATTCATCTGCAGCCTGATCAACGACTTTCATCATTTTCCCAAACGAAACCAGCGTAACATCAGATCCTTCTCTCACCACATTTGCCTTGCCTATTTCAAGTAGGTATTCTTCTTCAGGAACTTCTCCCTTGTCTGCATACATCAACTCGGACTCCATGAAAATGATAGGGTTGTCATCACGAATAGCCGTCTTTAAAAGGCCCTTCGCATCGTATGGATTGGAAGGAACTACTACTTTCAAACCAGCAGTATTTGCGTACCAGTTTTCAAAATTTTGAGAATGCTGTTGGCTCAATTGCCCTGCATTACCAGTAGGTCCTCTGAAGACGATTGGAACACCATATTGTCCAGCGGACATGGATAGCATTTTTGCTGCACTATTTATCACCTGGTCAATGGCTACCAGCGAAAAATTGAAGGTCATGAATTCAATTATGGGGCGAAGGCCGTTCATTGCCGAGCCTACACCAACACCAGCAAAACCAAGTTCTGTTATGGGTGTATCAATAACTCGTTTAGATCCAAACTCGTCCAACATCCCCTGGCTTACTTTATATGCACCATTGTATTCCGCTACTTCCTCACCCATAAGGTAAACATTCTCATCTCTTCTCATCTCCTCGCTCATCGCTTCACCGAGGGCTTCTCTAAACTGGATTTCTCTCATTGATTGGTCTGATTAATAGGGGTGCTAAATTACTTTTCGAATGGTAATAAAAAAAGTCCTGTCGGCACACTGGCGGACAGGACTTTAAATTTTTTAATTAAATGCTATTATTTAACAGCTTCGTTTACTGCTGTTGCAAAATTTGTAAACTCAAGATCATTCAACGCAGTGTTTTTCAAATCAGGATCAGCATCAACTGCTTTTTTAAGATTGCTACCTACACCAGCAGCATCGTTGTTTCTTGCTGAAGCTACAGCTGAAAGGTAAGCAGCTGTTCCGCTAAGATCATCTCCTGATACTTGTCCGAAAGCAGCACTTGCTTGTGTGTACTCTCCACTAAGAAGATAAGCTAGCCCTTTGTCGATGTTTGCTGCGTCATTAAGCTCAGCAGAATTGAAAGATGCTTTTGCTTTATCATACTCCGCCATTCTTACTTCCAATGCACCTTTCATTGAGTTCACTTTAGAAGTTACGTCGTTTGATCCGCCACTTACACTACCAAGCGTACTATACGCTTTTTCGTAATCATTCTGAAGCGCCTGCACGGCACCAAGGTTAGCTTGAATAATAGCAGAACTTGAATTTTTGTTTGCCGCAATTTCCAATTGGGTAGTTGCGTCATCAAGATTGTTCATTTCAAGATAAGTAGCTCCCAGGTTGTTGTGTGCTTGCCATGCTCCGGTCTTGTCTGCTGCAGCTTTGTAGATAGCAGCTTTTTCTTCCAGGGATGGAGTCAAAGTAGCACTGAACATTAGCTCTTCATTTGAAAGTGTGTCAGCTGAAGCATCACCACCTGTGATAGCTTTAGCTAAAACAGCAATTTGAGCATTCGATTTTTTAGGCTTAACTGTAAGAACCTCAGTTTTCGCAGATCGCAATCCAGGATACACATCGTTGAATACTTTTCTGTAAGAAGAAAGCTTTTGCATTTCTTTCTCTTTTTCTTCGAAAGATCCTGATCCATTAATGATGTTATTGTATTGAGATTTTGCAGAAGCATCAATGCCGTCGTACTCTGCCAAAGCATTTCGGAAAGCAGCCCAATCCTGAACTACTGGCTTAAGGATAAATTCGATTGAATCAGCAGCACCTGCATAATCGTATCGATCCATTCTACCTCTATAATATTTTTCAATTGTTCCAGCTCGATCACCAGAAAGGTCTGTGTTTATAGTTTCAGTTCCTTCAGGAGAGTGAGTACCAGTAATAGTAACTGTTCTTGTCACGTTCTTTTCAGCTATGAAAGCACTGAGTTCATCTCTTTTTGATCGGTTACTAGTGCCATCGTAGCTCAAATTAGTTCGTAGGTTTGACCTTCCCTGATCGAAGTAGAAATCTACATTGGTAGGGATGAGTTCTTCTCTGTCATCATAGCCGTGATCTGCATATGAAGCAAAAGCTACATCCTGAACCCATTGAGAAGTTAGTACCAAACCTTGAGCTACCGCCAACCTGTCGGTAGATTTTGATTTTCCATTTCTTGTATCAGTAGCAACTCCTTGAATGTACAATGTACCTGGATTCATGCCGTCAACATATGGGAAAGAAAAACTTTCGGTTTTTCTTGAAGTAGTTGTCGAGCTATTTGGAAAATCATCGGCTGTGAATACCACAGAACCTACATTCACTTCCTGGTCTCCATATTGATAAATTGTATTTAGAGTAAAGCTAGTGCTAGCAGGAAGCATTTTAGGGGGTAGGACCGCAGACAATTCGAACGGTACATCACCACCATGGACTTCAAGAGGATTTGGATTTACCTGAAGGTCATTTTCCTGAGCCAGCTTTATCATCTGGTCTAGCTTACAGCCAGAAAGCAGGATAGCAAACGCAGCTACCGCTATGGCTAGGTTAAATTTTCTCATTTGATTCATTTTTTTAGTTAGTACAAACAATAATTAGTATTTAATCCAAGTTAAGTGTGCAAATTAAAGGAAAAATTACCTTCTGGTATAATAAACACGTACATATCTATTTTGATATGCATTATCTTTGTATGACTATTAAGAATTATGCAGGAATTTTTTGAAAAATATGCGTTTGGAGTGTGTAACAGGCTTGGAGAGAAATTCAAGATACCAACTTCAAGTATCCGTCTTTTTTTCATCTACAGCTCATTTCTTACCTTCGGATCACCTGTAATCTTGTATTTAGCACTTGCTTTTATAATGAATTTCAGAAAAGTGCTTAGAAGAAGGCATAATACGCTCTGGTATTATTAAAGATCTGCAAATCGATTTTCTTTTTTTACGAAATACCTGAATACTATCGAGTAGGGTTCGGTTATACTTTTTTGGGCATTGCTTCGCTTATTTAGTGTTTTAAAAAGACGAATAAATGCCATACCGTGTGCCTTGAAGACTGCTATGCTGTGTTTTGGACCACCATCAAGAAGAAACTTGATTGCCGCAATCCAATCCAATAAAATTCTGACTGGAAGTTTCCAAAGAAGCGCCTTTAGGGGAGAATTTTTTAAAATCAGACTCAGACCGTTTCTAAAATTTAAGTAAGTTTTGAAGGGGCTGGATTTTGAAAGGGTCCCTCCACCAACGTGGTAAACAACTGAAGAGGGAACACTTTTTATTTTATGTCCATTGCTTTGGATTCTCCAACAGAGATCAATTTCCTCCATGTGCGCGAAAAAATCCTGATCAAATCCTCCTGCTTCAAAAAAGACTTTCGATCTAATAGCTAAACAAGCTCCTGAAGCCCAGCCTATATCGATTGGTTCATCGTATTGTCCGCTATCTCTTTCAAGAGTATTAAATATCCTACCACGACAAAACGGATAACCATATAGGTCTAAGAAACCGCCAGAGGCACCTGCATATTCAAAATGATCTTTTTTATTGAAATCTAATATTTTAGGCTGACAAGCTGCATAGTCTCCATTTTGGTCGAGAAACCGAACCATTGACTTTAACCAGCCATCGGATACTTCTACATCTGAATTTAGAAGTACAAAATATTCAGCCTCCACTTCTTTCAAAGCTTCATTATAGCCACCAGCAAATCCTAAATTCTCTGCCAATTCAATACATCTTATTTCTGCAAAGTGCTCTTGAAGAAATGCGACAGAATTGTCGGACGAAGCATTATCTGCTATAATTACTTCGGCTTCCTTAGAGTGTTGAATAACCGACGGGAGAAATTGTTTTAAATAATCCCGGCCATTGTAATTAAGTATAACAACTGCAACTTTTGTCATTAACCCAATCCCATTCCCGACAGATCCAATCCAGGGATGTTAGGGATCAGTCCTTCTGTTGATTTTTTAAGATGTTCTCTTGATTTTTCTTCTGCCTCCCTAAGGGCCTTATTAGATGCTGCAATGATTAAATCACGCATCATGTTCTTGTCCGTAGGATTGATCAACGAGTCGTCAATCTCGAGCCCAATGATCTCTTTTTGCCCGTTGGCGGTAGCTTTTACCATTCCACCTCCTGATTCTCCTACAGTTGTAATATCCTTAAGCTGATCCTGGGCTTCTTTCATCTTTTGTTGGACCTCCTTCATCTTGCCCATCATTTTCATCATGTCAAACATGTTCGCTATTTTTTAATTAGTGCAAAAGTACCTTTTTGTATCACCTTTGCTCCATCAGAATCTTCAAATATTACTTCATATAGGTAGGCTCCTTCTGGCGCAAGGCTTCCACTTATTAAACCGTTCCAGCCGGGGGAGGGTTCTGTCGAGGTATAAATCAACTGTCCCCATTTAGTATAGATCCTGGTGGTGGCTACTTCAGTCGGTAGCCCGAACAACTCCAACGTATCATTTAACCCATCACCATTTGGTGTAAATGCGGTCGGGACATGAATGATTGGTTTGTATTTGTAGGTGATTTGATTTGAAAAAATGGTGGGACCGTTTTGATAAACAACACTGGCTTGTAAAAATTGACGTGTGCCATTTAAAGGGTCCAAACCAATATCAAAGGAAGAGCTACTGATTGGTTCTGTTATAGTAGTTTCATTACCCAGATCGTAAGTTATTGAGGTGATTGGGTTAAAGACACTGGAAGGGTCTGTATAGGTGATGCGATAAGAGTTCTCTTCAAGAGTTTGTGAAGAAAGCAGGGGCGGGTTAGTCTCTGCTGAAAAAAGGACTTCTCCACAAGAATCTACGTAATCAATTCGATAGAAGTATTGCCTGGCCAACGATCCGATAGGATCAGAATGAGCGGCCTGAACAGAATTTCGTAGTTCAAAAGTTCCTGTTTCTCCCAATTTTCTATAAATCTCAAGACTGCCAGAACGAACTGAATCCAGGTTGATAAAAACCGAATTAGAAGTATAACTTGAATACAAGTTTGCAAAAGGAGTAGAAGACAGATCATTGATCTGGATACAAAAAGATTGGCCTTGAAGTGTGGTTCCTATACAATTATCAAGCGCATTTATTTTAACACAATACTGTGTTTCTGTTTTAGCATAAGGAATGTCTTCTACCACGATTTGCCTGTTATTTATTTTTCCAGTGTAGATGACCGAAGTACTCGATTGCTCAATTTCGATTTGGTAATTGATCAATGAGTCATAGTTCGATATTTCCAGTTCAAGCACAAAAAAATCACGACATGATTCCTTTACAGAAGTTGAGTTAATTGTAGGAGTGGTGAGGGTTGAAAGGGGATCAACATTGTGAGAAAAGATTGTGCAGTTTTCTTTTCCTCCATTATAGAAACCCTTGGTTTGAAAAGATTGATTTGAATTAGTTGGGTAGGAATGAGACACCGATTGACCAAAAGTCAACGTTGCAGAGTCAGTTGAAGTAAAGTACACACGGATGAAATCATACACTTCTTCTTCTGATGTGATCGAAATTCCATTCAAATTACATTTCTCGACAGAGAAATGAGTTTCTGTAGGGTCAAAAACGTTGACTTCAATCGTGTCTCTGGCTGTACTCGCTCCGGTTCCAATAATTAGAACCAATTCAAAGGTTCCGGAAGTAGAGTAAGTGTAAGTTGTAGAAGTAGTTTCAGGAGATCCATCTCCATAAAAATAGAATCTGGGCGCGCCTGGACCGAATGAGTCCAATGGCGTTACATTGATTTCAAACGGATTGCAACCATTGTCAAAGTCCACGGAAAAAAGACCATTATTGCTGAGCATCTGTGCAAACAGCAGGGATGGAATCATAAGTAAAAAAGAAGTGACTATCCTTGTGGACATTATGCTATAACGCAACAATTAGCATAAAATTAACCCTGAAGTGTTTTTATCAATTCATTTAATGCAAGCTTTTCCTGTTCTCCGCTCACCATATTTTTAAGTGAATACGTTTTGCTTTCTCGTTCCTCATCGCCAATCACTATTACATAAGGGACTTTGATCTTGTCAGCATACTTGAATTGCTTCTGAATTTTTATCGGATCAGGATAGAGTTCTGAATTGACGTTCTGGCCTCTTAATTCGGTTACAACCTCCTGGCCGTGTTGGAAATTTGATTTATCTGAATCGTTACCCTGATGGACAATCAGCACTTGAAGTGGCTGTGATATATTGGACGGAAACAAGTTGAGTTCTTCTAATACATCGTAAACCCGATCCAACCCGAAAGAAATTCCAACTCCAGAAATACCTGGCAACCCGAAAATTCCGGTAAGGTCATCGTAACGTCCTCCACCACATATGCTTCCCATTTGAACGGATGTGGGTTTTACTTCGAAAATCATTCCAGTATAATAGGAGAGGCCCCTTGCAAGACTCAAATCAATTTCAATGGAAATATCATCTCTTCCAACACTCATTACAGACTTGAAAAACGAAGAAGCCTCAGTCATTCCATTGTTGTCAGGAGCTATTGTATAGACTTTTTCTTCCGTCTCATGCAATAAATCCATATTGCTGATGGGAGAACTGATCAGATCCATTATCTCTCGAATTTTTGTTTCATCACCACCCATCTCTACCAACTTATCTATAACCTTATCTATCCCTACTTTGTCCAATTTATCCAGCTCTGCACAGAAGCCAATTTTGTTGTGATCAAGACCAACATATTTTGCCAATGTAAAAAGGATTTCACGGTGATTAACCTTGATCACTACATCCGTAAGACTCAGTTCTTTAAAAACATCCTGGATCAAGAGTGCTAATTCTACTTCATTCCAGTCCGACCTACTACCAATGATATCAGCATCACACTGGTAAAATTCCCTATATCGTCCCTTTTGCGGTCTATCCGCTCTCCACACGGGTTGAATCTGAAATCTTTTAAATGGAAATGCAATGTCATTTTGGTGCATCACTACGTACCGGGCAAATGGGACGGTCAGGTCGTAACGTAATCCTTTCTCAGCGATCTTTGAGGTGATCTTTTTACTTCCGGATTTATAATCCTCTTCACTTGTCTTATTTAAGAAATCACCAGAGTTGAGAATTTTGAATAAAAGCTGATCTCCTTCTTCACCATATTTGCCTGTCAATGTAGATAAGTTTTCCATCGAAGGAGTCTCTAATTGACTGAAGCCGTACCTCCTGAAATTACGTTTGATCACATCAATGATATAATTCCTTTTGGCTGATACTTCAGGTCCGAAATCGCGGGTTCCTTTAGGCAGTGAAGGCTTAGGTTTTGACATTCAGAATTGATTTTGGACAAAACTACTTAATCCCCTAATTTTGCACCTCGATTTTAAAAGCATACATAAAAAATGGCTGTTACCAGACTAGAGCGAAAAGGTAGAAAAAATAAGAACGTTGCGAAAAACCGTGTCAATACTATTAAAAGGTTAAACTCGCTACCGACAATAAAAAATGTGGACATTGAGGCTATCAAAGCTGAATTTGCCAAAAAAGGAAAAGCCAAGGCTGAACCAAAAACTGAGAAAGAAGAGGTAGCAAAAACTACCACCGCAAAGAGTGAAGCTCCTAAAAAAGAAGCAGCACTCCCGAAAGCTATCGGGACTGAGAAGAAAGAAGCAACACCAAAAGCCGAGAAAAAAGAGGCGGCACCGAAAACTGAAAAGAAAGAAGCGGCACCAAAGGTTGAGAAAAAGCCAGCAGCGAAAAAGGAATCCAAGCCTGCTGCTAAAAAAGCTGAGAAGAAAGAGGCAGCACCGAAAGCTGAGAAAAAAGAGACAAAGGCAGCACCTAAGAAGAAGGCGGCACCAAAAGCGAAGAAAGAGGACAAATAAGAGTATCGCTCCAAAGACTTAGAAGTCATCCAACATATGGATGACTTTTTTTATGTCATTAAGCGTATCATATTGGGAGTTAGTAAGGTTTTAGTTAACTTAATATTAAACCTGAAAGATTATGTCACTACGATTTAAGATTGTTTCTCTTCTAATCCTTTTTGTCGTTTTCTCGCACTTTGGTTTTGGTCAATCGATTGATCCCAAGCGGTTGAATACGAGCTTTGGAAAACTGTTTAATGAAACGCCTGATTTTTATTTTAATCTGAGTAAGAATAAGCCGTTCAGGTATACT
>JANQEC010000322.1 GCA_028278585.1 Cyclobacteriaceae bacterium
TAAAACATATCAACTGTATTTGACACCACTATAACAGGACTGAAGTCAGTCCTGTTATAGTGGTGTCAAATACAGTTGATATGTTTTACATCCACAAAGACCCATGGACAAGTAGCGTGCTACTCAAACCTCAAGCTCTCGATTGGATCCAGCTTGGAAGCCTTGTAAGCTGGGATAACCCCGGCGACAAGGCCTACAATTGTGCCGACCGCCACGCCGAAAATGATCCATAACCATGGAATGATAAAACCACCTGATCCGATTAAACTTGAAGTGGCATTTCCAATAACAATACCCAGGACAATGCCACCAATGCCACCCATTTGACAGATAACAATCGCCTCAATTAAAAACTGTTGTCGGATTTTCAGAGGTGTAGCTCCAAGCGCTTTTCTTACACCAATTTCCCTGGTTCTCTCGGTGACGGAAACCAGCATGATATTCATCAAACCGATTGATGCCCCAAGAAGTGTTATAAAACCGATGGTGAATCCTCCTGCACGAAGGTATCCGGTGATCTCGCCAATTCGCTCTGCTAATGATTTACTAACTCTTACCTCAAATGAATTTTCTCTTTGTGTTATTGGATCTCTTCGTATTGAGCGCATCAGCCCTGTTGCTATGCCTGTAGCTTCTTCGATTTGGCGAGTATCCGGAACCGATACAGTTGCTTCATATCCAAATGAACGATCCGCTCCAATAACTCTTGCCGTTCTCAATGGAACCATGATCCTCCGATCTACTCCTGTATTTCCGCTGACACCACCTTGCTCTTGTACAGTACCCAACACCTTGAATTTTGCTCCCATAACAGTAATCTTCTTACCAACAGGGCTTTCATTATCCTCAAACAGCGCTTCTACTACATCGCTACCAATAATACAGACATAAGCTCCATTCTTTATTTCTGCATCAGAAAAACTCCTACCTTCACCTATATCATAACCGTCCACCAAAAGGAAATTTTCATCCCCACCCCTCACCATCATGTTAGGATTGGTCACTTTGGATTTGTACTTGGCTTCAGTGTTCCAGGAAACGACCGTATTCACACTTACAATTCCCGGACCAGAATACTCATCCTTGAATTGAGCAAGTTCCTCATATTTGACTGCTGGAAATATTTTTTCCTTTTTCCCATCATTGGAACCACGATTGGCTCGTTTGCTTTCAATGTCAAACGTGTTTGCGCCAATGTTAGAAAAACTGTTATCAATGGAGGCCTGGATCCCGTCAATGGCAGTGAGAATACCAACTAAAGAAGTAATCCCTATTGAGATAATGGCTGCAGTTAGAAACGTTCTTAGTTTACTTGCCTTGATCGATTTGATCCCTTCTTTTACGTTCTCTTTGATATTCATTTGTAAGTAGATCGATTAGCCTCTAAAACGTTGCTAGTAATTACAAGTTGTCAATTGTCGGCGCAAGTTACATCAGCATCCAATGTGATCTTATGTCGCTATATTACCTTTCAACAAACAAGGATAACTCATAAAATTCGTTAACGTTGTAAATACAAAAATGAGTCAAATGAGGGGAATTTTCACCATACTTCTTTTAAGTATCATCTTACCGATAAAAGCCGCCTACATTTTAATCCCAATGGATGAGACACAAAGTAATCACTTAAAGGCCTATGGGATTGCATATTGGATCTTAACGAAAGAAGTAAATGTGGATTGGATGCTCAACTACAAGGGAGGTAGTTTCATGGTAAAATACCTCCAGGTATTTGAAAATGAATGCATCATTCGTGGTGTATCCTACAATGTCATTTCAGATGCTGAGGCAAATCAAATATTGAGTCTGATTGCCAGTCCTTCTTCTAATATGGATGTAATGAAGTTGGAAAAGTATCCTAAGATTGCTGTCTATTCTCCTAAAAGCAAGCAACCATGGGATGATGCAGTAACCCTGGTACTTACGTATGCTGAAATTCCATACGATGTGGTTTTTGACGATGAAATTATTCAAAATGAATTGCCAAAGTATGACTGGCTTCATTTACATCATGAGGATTTCACCGGTCAATACGGAAAATTCTATCGAGCTTATCACCATTTCCCCTGGTATCAGCAGCAGCAGCGAGAGTATGAAACCTCGGCCAAGAAGCATGGTTTCACCAAAGTATCACATCTTAAGCTTGCCATTGTAAAAAACATAAAATCGTATGTTGCCAGTGGAGGGTTCCTTTTTGCCATGTGCTCCGCTACAGATACATATGACATCGCGTTAGCGGCTGAGGGGATTGACATTGTTGAAAGTATATATGATGGCGATCCTGCAGATCCCAGAGCACAATCAAAGCTGGATTATTCGAGGACCATGGCGTTTGAAAATTTTGTAATTGAGCGAGATGCCATGCGATACGAATATTCCAATATTGACAACCAGGCCAATGAGCGCGGATTGGTTGAGCAAAATGATTTTTTTACGTTATTCGAATTTTCAGCCAAATGGGATCCTATCCCGACAATGCTGACTCAAAATCATCAACAGATCATTCATGGATTTATGGGACAAACAACCGGGTTTAAAAAAGAGCTCGTAAAAGGAGATGTGATCGTAATGGGGCAAGCACCTTCAATAAATGAAGCGAAGTATATACATGGTGTTTTGGGAAGAGGTTTTTGGACTTTCTACGGAGGTCATGATCCCGAAGATTATCAGCATTTTGTAAACGAACCTCCTACCGACCTTAACTTGCATCCAAACTCTCCAGGGTATCGGTTGATCCTGAACAACATATTGTTTCCGGCGGCTAAAAAGAAAAAGCAGAAAACCTAGTTCAATTAGAAATTACGAATTGATAATTATTAAAAATTCTTAATTCCTAATTCTTAAATTGATTAATGCATTCGGTCCGCTCTAACTTCCAGAGACTTAATAATCTCAGCTTCTTCTTTCAAAAATTGCCTCCACCTTTTCTCCACTTTTTCCTCTGGCAAGTATTCCTTGGCTAGCTCAATGAAATTATGATAATGGCCTGCTTCAGAAACCATTAGGTCATAGTAAAAACGCTGGAGTTCTTTATCTTCCAAATTCTTCCACAGCAACTTGAAACGTTCCGCACTACGAGCCTCAATGAGCGCATTCATCAAAAGTCGTTCAACCAACTGCTCGTCTCTACTTCCCCCTTTTTTCATTACCTCATTCAATTTGATAACATATTCATCCTTACGTGCTTTACCTAATCCATACCCTCGCTTTTTCAAATGCTCAATGACAAGTTCAAAATGTGCCCACTCTTCAGCAACAACAGGTGTCAGTACATCAACTAACTTTTCCCGTTCCGGGAATTGAATGATCAATGAAATGCAAGAAGATGCTGCCTTTTGCTCACAATACGCGTGATCCACAAGTATATCTTCAATGTTCTTCTCAGCGATATTCACCCACCTTGGATCGGTGGGAAGCTCAAGCCCCAATGTCGTTTTTTGTACATCCATCAGTCAAAAAAGGTCCATCTGATCATCAAATCAAAGTTTTTGGGCTGACCAGGATAATAAGGTGTCACAAAATACCCTTCATCCGGGGGTTGGTTGAAATACCCCCACTTTATCCCAACATAGAATTTATCCACTTGCATAGTGAAGAAAAGATCGGCTTTGAAATAACCTGGAATTTCAAACTCATCCTGCAGGTAATATTGCTGGAGAACAGGACTATATGCATTTGCAAAATAAGAGGTTCGGGCATGCGCATCCACTCCTACTTGAATCGGAATCGCATCGTTGAATAGATTCCCCTTCCAATAGTAACGACCGTTATAAAAAACCTCAGGAATTCGGACAGCATCTGCAGATCCTCCCGAAACATCTGTGGCTAAAACTTCATTCTCTATGTGAAATCCCTCTCCATCCGGATTCCCTATTACTGTATTGATCTCTCCACCAATAGTAGCTATAGCAATACCATCAGAAGCTTGAATTGGCTCCTGGTTTCTTCCAAAATAAATGAAGTCATTATAGGCAGTTAGAGAAACCTTGGGAATAAGTGTGAAAGCTTTGTACGTCAGTCTTAAACTCCCGTCCAGTTTATTCACAAAAACCGGTGAGAAGTCATTGTTCCATTCGTAATGATTTCCAAAGTAGTCTTCATACAATATCGGAACACGATAGCTCTTAGAAATATATTTCAAATTGACAAGGTCGCTCAAAAGGCTGCCGCTAAAAAGGTATTCTCCCGTTTGCAGAACTTCAGCTTCACCTATAACCTTGAATTTTTCTTTCCAATTGAACCGGGTATATCCTCCTAAATAGGTCTCAGTAGTTCTACCAACCGGATCCAGTAGAAAGTAGTCAAAATCTACTGATCTTAGTTTCACATAGATCCGATAGAAGATGCTTGACAGATCTCCTTTTATCCCTACTTCATTGGTAAAAGAGCTGAAATTCGCCCGCTCATATGTACTATCAGGATCAATCTGAAATACTCCATTATATGCGTCTCTATATGTATCATATTCGGAAGTACTTCCATCTTGAAAATCCTTGTAGAGATTTTGTTCATTATACAGATCAACACTGTGGTAAAGCTGAAATTGCTCCGCGATCTGATAGTCATGATAGAGATGCAACGTTGACTCGCTGCGTTCATTTTGAGCATCTTCTAATCTCAACAAGCCGTTATTTAAACGAAACAATTCAGTAATTGTAGAATCATTACCGAACCGCATACCCCCTAGTTCAAAAACATTATGGGTCGTTTTTTCATAATAAAATACCGCTTGATAGGGTATTTTCTGATGCTTATAGTGTGTATAGAGATCAAATGAAGTTCCGGTAGTTTGACGATCTCCAACTGCATTCCTGGCAAAGATCTTATCCGCTGTTATTTTATGAAGATCAAATCCAAGATTCCAACCTTCTCTCACATTCCTGGAAAAATCCACATTGACAATATTCTTATTTCCGCCACCTATAAAAGCAAAGAGATCAATGAATGGAGATTTCGTATCATAGTATTTGATTGTGTTCAATCCCTTTCTTGCGTAAGGTGCAAATGCATTAAAACCCGAGGTTCTCCCTATAAGTTGTTGAGGTTCAAAGAAGACTGAGGTCAATGCCGTGCCAAAATTTCCCAGGTTCTGATATTTACGGGCATTTCTATTTATAAACGACTGTCTGTCAAACTGATAGAGGGAAGTATCTAACGTCGAGTATTCCTCTTTTGAGGCCTCATTATTCAGAATATCTGACTCGTACACAAACTTGGTGGTATGAGGACCATAGACAAGTTTTGTGGAATCATCCAGTAGCTGTGAAAAGGACTGGAAAGCGCAGAAGAAGGATAGAATCAGTACTATTTTTCGCACAAGCAAAATTAAGGATTGAAGATGTAGTCGTTTGAACTTTTTTTACCTTTTACAAAAAGTGTTCCTGATATTTGAAGGATCAATGAAAATTGAATTTTGAATCTATCAACATGCAAATAAAAGACATAACCTCATTTCTCGAAAGTTGGGCTCCTCCTGCCCTCCAGGAATCCTATGATAATTCAGGACTAATCATTGGCGATGGAAATGATGAAGCTCACGGGGCGCTGATCACACTGGATGTTAATGAGGCGGTTATTGATGAGGCCGTAGCAACAAACTGCAACATGATAGTAGCACATCATCCATTGATCTTCTCGGGAATAAAAAAAATTGGAACTTCACATTGGATCGATAAATGTATCCGAAAAGCCATAAAGAATGATCTGAATGTATATGCTATCCATACCAACCTGGATAATGTTGCATCAGGAGTCAACAAAAAGATCGCTGAGAGGATCGGGCTCACCAACGTACGAATATTGCAACCTAAAAAAGACTCACTACTTAAACTCACTGTCTTTGTTCCAACCACAAACAAATCAGAGCTGTTGACCGGCTTGTATCAAGCAGGTGCCGGTGAAATTGGCAATTACGATCATTGCAGCTTTCAGCTTACCGGAGAAGGGACTTTCCGCCCCAATGAAGATGCCAACCCGGCCATTGGCAAAAAAGACAAAGATGAAGTGGTACAGGAGACCCGGATCGAAGTAATTCTTCCCTCTCACTCAAAGTCCAAGGTTTTGAACGCCATGCGTTCCAATCACCCTTATGAAGAGGTGGCCTATTATCTTTCCACTCTTGAAAACATTAATCAGGAAGTTGGTTCTGGAATGATCGGTGATCTGGAGCAAAGTCAATCCCCACAGGATTTTACGTCTCATCTAAAAGAAACGATGAACCTAAATGTGGTAAAGCACACTGATTTTGTGAAAGATCGTATTAAGAAAGTAGCCATTTGCGGAGGTTCAGGTCGCTTTTTGCTAGAAACAGCCATTGCGGCCAAAGCAGATGTTTTTGTGAGTGCAGATTTCAAATACCATGATTTTTTCGAGGCAAACGGAGAGATTATCATTGCTGATATCGGGCACTATGAGAGTGAGGTATTCACGAAAGAACTGATATACGAAAAATTAACTAAAAATTTCGCTAAATTTGCGTTCCGTTTATCGGAGGTAGACACAAATCCTATCAAATACTTATAAATACTGAATGGAAAATACAGTAGCCCAAAAGCTCGAAGCGCTAGAAAAACTACAAAAATTAGATTCAAAGATTGACGAGATCAAAAAAGTGCGAGGAGCCCTCCCGGAGGAGGTTCAGGATCTCGAAGATGAAATAGCAGGATACGAAACACGATTGAATAAGCAGACGCAAGATCAAAAGGATTTTGAAGATGCAATAGCTGCAAATAAAGCTGCAATCAAAGATGCTGAGAAGTTGATCAAGAAGTATGAAGAGCAGCAAATGAACGTAAGGAACAATCGAGAATACGATGCGATTACCAAGGAAGTTGAACTTCAGCAATTAGAAATTCAGATCCTTGAAAAAAGAATAAAAGAAGCTTACGAAAAAATCGATGGGAAAAAGGAGGAAGCTGAGGAAACGAAAAGTGTATTAGCAGAAAGAAAAAAAGATCTTGAAGGGAAGAAGGGTGAGCTTGATACGATTACCAAAAAATCTGAAGCAGACGAGCAGAAAATTGAAAAGGACCGTAAGAAGGCTGAAAAGCATGTAGAGGAAAGATTGCTTAAGTCATATGAAAGAGTTCGGAATAACATGAGAAATGGTCTTGCTGTTGTTCCTGTAAATCGTGGTGCATGTGGAGGTTGTTTCAACATTGTTCCACCTCAAAAACAAGCTGAAATCCGTGAGAAGAAAAAACTTATTGTATGTGAGCATTGTGGTCGAATTCTTTCAGATGTACTAGATGAAATCGTGGTAGAGGAAACAAAACCAAAGAGAAGAACTACCAGAAAGACAACTACAAAAAAGACTGCAGCTAAGAAATAGCCTTAGTTGATTGGTTAAATAGTTGATTGGTTAAATAGCAATTAGTTAATGAAGACAACAACCAGTTAACTAATCAACCAATTAACTATTCCACTATTTAACTCCTTTCTCCGGATGCCGGCCAATGAATTGTTTGAAGTGATCTTTAAAAGCCTTGATGTCGCTCTCCATATCTCCGCTTACATATTCCGGCTCTGATACATGAATGGTCTTACTTGGATAATCAAATCCTACTTTGACAATCGGAACTTTCGCTTTGTGAGCGATTCGATAAAATCCGGTTTTCCAATCCTGAGAATAAGAACGAGTTCCTTCCGGAGTAATGGTCATGATGAAAGACGGAGTCTTCTCAAACAATTCAACAACTTGATCAACAAGGTTTGTCTTCTTAGCTCTGTCTACTGGGTAACCACCAATCGATTTTAAAAACCAGCCAATAATTGGGATCTTAAAAAGTTCTTTTTTCGCAAGAAAATTCGGATGCAATCCAACCAGGTGCTTGTAACCATAACCAACGAAAAAGTCAATGTTGCTGGTATGAGGAGCAACGATGATCACATACTTCTTAATATCAGTTGGAAGGGTTCCATCATGATTCCAACCAGACAATTTGAACAGCCATCCAAAAAAACGCTCTTTTAGAGATCTATTCTTCATCCAGGTATTTCTGTATGTTTTCTTTTAGACTTTCACCCTCTTTCACCAAGCGATTATACTGTCTTACCTTACCATCAATCAATGATTTATATACAATTAGCATATTAATCACTTCTTGCCTTTTCAAATCTTCAGGATCCGGTGCTACGAAGTTCGTATTCTCCATGACCCAGGGTAACAATCTATTTTCAGCAAAATCTACTTGTTTCTGAATCCAGAAATTGGTTTCCTTGGCTCGTATCTCGTGATAGATTGTAAGTGACTTTCTTAGCTCAAATTCCTCTATCAAATCCAACTTTCCAGAAGCAAGGATGGAGTTAAAAGTGACATTCCTGGGAGCATAGCTGTTATAGTTCATACACTTAATGAATTTCTGACTTAAGCTGTCTTCTCTTCCTTCATTAAGCATATCTACAACTTCCTGGATAAGAACTGATTGAGCTTTATTCTTAGCTATTTGGCCTTGCTCATAAATACCAAGTTCAAACTCTATCTCATCATTCAGAGATTGAAGAATTTTGTTAAGCTCTCTTCGCTCCTGTCTTTGCTCAGAACTACTGTTCACATAGAAAGCAAGGGATACGCCAATAATTACAGCGACGAAATTCAGAATATGATCAGACCAGTTAATCTGCTTCATAAAAGAAATGAGCATAATACTCAACCTATATAGTTGAGCCGTACCAAGCGAATGATTAAAAAAAGAGTACCAAATTACAAATTTTGAAATTTACCGCATCAAATTATTTGTAGGTACCCATGCCTCCAAACTTCTCAATGCGTTCCGCAATACGATCTTCTGGCTTTTTCTTAAGTAAATCTTTAAGATTCTTGGAAATCACTTTTTTAAGCTCTTTTGCCGAAGCTTGCATGTCGTTATGTGCACCACCAATCGGCTCTTTGATCACATCATCAATGAGCTTGTTCTTAAGCATATCTTTTGCAGTCAACTTTAAAGCTTCCGCTGCTTGCTCCTTGTAATCCCAACTTCTCCAAAGGATCGAAGAACATGATTCCGGGGATATCACAGAATACCAGGTGTTTTCCATCATCATCACCTTATCACCAATAGCAATCCCAAGCGCTCCTCCC
>JANQEC010000333.1 GCA_028278585.1 Cyclobacteriaceae bacterium
TCAAAATCCCCATCTACTTTAACAAGGACCTGGGAATTGTTTAGTGAAGGAATAAACAATAGTGCTTCGATGGGATTGTACATGGATTGTTGATGGAAATTCTTTACAACACCTATCACTTTGTGAAAAACAGTACTGTCCTGGTCGAATTGAAACCTCTTGCCAATGGGCTCATTCCAGCCCATACGTTCAACCATTGCCTCGTTGATCAAAACTGCTGTAGCGGTGTCACTTGTGAATTCTGGCGAAATATCCCTACCAGCGATCACCTCAATATCGAGCGCACTGAAAAAATCATAATCGATTCCATAAGAATCAATTCCATAAGATTCCATGACACCTTCGTTGGTCTCAACGTTCATCACATTTTTTCCATAACCAAATCCTGGAGCCGTAGTAGATGTAGCCGCTTTTTTGATAATAGGGTTTTCTAACAGTTTGCTTTGAAGTACCGGCCATCTTTCTCTTTGATTTCTATTCAACGTAAAATTCACCACTTGCTCCTTGTCAAAACCAAGATCAGCATTTCTTACAAATTGCATTTGCTGGTAAATAATGACCGTACCAGCGAGCATGAATATTGAAATAGCGAATTGCAAACCTACAAGGACTCTTCTGAGCCACACATTCCCGGTTCGTTTGGTTCCGCCACCCTTGATGGCATTTACCGGACTAAATGCAGACAAATAGAAGGCAGGGTAAGAGCCACCTAAAATCCCGGTTACTACCAAGATTCCTAAACATGTCAATAAAATTTTTGAAGACAAAAGATCTCCAAGCATGAGGTTGGTTCCTACGAGGTTGTTGATAGCAGGAACCGCAAAAAGAAGTATTAATATACTCAGCGCAAATGAAACTAAAGTGATAAGGATCGATTCAACAATGAATTGTCGTACCAAAGAGTTGCGCTGCGCTCCCATTACCTTTCTTAGCCCCACTTCAAGTGACCTTCTCATGGACCTGGCCGTCGCAAGGTTCATGTAATTGATACAAGCGATGAGAATTAAAA
>JANQEC010000350.1 GCA_028278585.1 Cyclobacteriaceae bacterium
AAAAGCTGATAAAAGCGTCAGGGACGCCTCTCCACCTTTCATGATAATTGACCCTCCACGTATTTCCCTGAGAAATGACTGGGTTGGTGGTCAAGAAGCAGATTCTGAAAGTTACAGTAGAAAGAATCGACCACGCACTGCTGGCGTGTTACCATTGTATCAAGGTGATTACACAAGAAAAAGAGATTACCCTGATGATGATGATCATAACGCTCCCAGTGGTGGATCACGTTCGACATTTGTTTTGAAATCAAAATCGCAACCCAGTAGACAATCTAGTGATTCACAACAAAGGAAAAGTGATTCACAGCAAGGAAGCAGTGATTCACAACAGAGAAAAGCTCAAAGTTCTCAGGTTACCAGTAGTCGTAGTCGTTCAAGAATTATGGATTATCGAAGCCCCTTGCAGGGTAGAACAACTTCAGAGCCACGTTATTTTGATGGTTCTGGTAGACATTATAATCAGTACCCTGATGGTAGTTATAGCGGATCTTTATTTGGAAGATCTCGCTGGGCTAGACATTATCAGAGTGGTAGTGATCACCATTCTGGTTCTGATTCTTGGTCAAGTGAACCAAAAACACCGATGTCACAACATCCTAGTTGGCATACCTGGTTCTCTCATGACCCCTCTGATTACGATTGTCAGCAAAGATATTTTCCTGATAAAGCCAGTAAAAGGAAACCGAGTACTACTCGACCTAGCAGTTTTGATGACCAAAAACGGAGTAGGTCGTCTTATAGTTCTCAAGGATCTTTGCATGAAGAATTTGGGATGTCTGCTGCTGCTAAAGTAAAAGGTTTTGTGTACAAATATCCCTCTAGTTTTGAATTTAAACCCTGTGCACAACTAATTGTTGGAGTCAGCAATGTTGCTGATTATGAAACACAAAAAGATTTATGTCCTCCAGGATATGCATGGCAATGTAGAGAAAAATGAGGTTCTCATGGTTATCGTAAAGGAATCACACCTCCTGATGATTTGGCCTCAAGAAATAGACACGCCGGTTATCAAATTACTTCAGCTCAATGCATTGATAAAGGGCCTTTGACAAGTGAACAGGGAAGGTCAATCTTTTACCAACATTTTCATTGGCATCCGAATTCTTTCTGTAAGACACTAGTTGTAAGTACTCCTCAGTATTTACATGACCTTTTTACATGGATTAGCACTTTTAAACCACCGAGTGGAAATCCTGATGATCCAATGATCGCATCACTGGATATTGAATGTGTAGATATTTTGGGTAACTTGCAATCAGGAATTGGAATTAAGAGCACAAGTAGATGTCCTGAATATCATGCTTTTCGAAATGATTTGCCTGATATGGGATATCATGGGGTGGATGTTAATTTGGCTAACACCACACTGAATGAACCTGGGAAACCTCATGTTTTGT
>JANQEC010000424.1 GCA_028278585.1 Cyclobacteriaceae bacterium
AAAGTATTAGCGTATGGATTGAAGGAAGCAGGATGCGAAGTGGTATATACTGGCCTTCGAAAATCAATTGAATCAATTGTTGATTTGGCAATTGAAAACAACGTGGACGCGATTGGCCTTTCGATTTTATCAGGAACACATTTGGTTCTGGCAAAACGAATGAAAAAAGTTATGAAAATTCGAAGTTTGGATATTCCTTGGTTTGTAGGTGGAAATATACCAAGCCAGGATGTTCCAAAATTGGAAGCAATTGGGGCCAGCAAAGCTTTCCCAACAGGGAGCAAGATAGAAGAGGTGGTTAGTTGTTTTAAAGAATTAAAAGTAAAGGCATGAGTGAAGTAAAAACAAAAAAAACAACGGAGGATCTGAGTGTGAAAAAAGTTTTCCTTGAATCAGGGATAGAAGTTGATCCTATTTATACTGAAGAAGATGTGAAGCATTCTGGAATAAAGTATGAGTTGCCTGGAGAATATCCTTTTACAAGAGGAATCCACCCTGCAATGTATCGAAAAAGGCCATTCACGATCCGTCAGTATGCCGGTTTTGCATCTCCTGAAGAGACTAACGAAAGATTTCATTTTCTAATAAAGAATGGCCAATCGGGTTTAAATGTAGCCTTCGATCTACCAACACAATGTGGCTTAGATTCTGATGATCCAAGAGCATTTGGTGAAGTGGGTCGAGTAGGAATGTCAGTCGATACTCTGGACGACTTCGAAATTGCCTTCAATGGAATAGACCTGGACAAGATCACCGTTTCATTGACAATCAATGGAACCGCGATAATCCTTATTGCCATGTATATCGCAATGGCAGAAAAACGGGGATTTAATATTCAAACCCTCAGAGGTACAGCACAAAATGATATCCTGAAGGAATTTATCGGAAGAGGAACCTGGATTTTTCCTGTTAAAGAATCAGTAAAACTCGTAGTCGATACTATTGAATATTGTGCTAAACATGTCCCAAAATATAGCCCGGTCAGTGTATGTGGTTATCACATACGTGAAAGTGGTGCCAATCCAATTCAGGAAATGGCATATGCATTTTGTATTGCAAAAGCATATATAGATGGTGCTTTAAGAAGAGGGATTGATATAGACGATTTTGCATCACGCCTTTCGTTCAATTTTGACATTTATGGAAATTTGTTTGAACAGATTGCCAAATTCAGAGGAGGGAGAAGACATTGGGCAAAGATTATTAGAGAAGGATATGGTGCAAAAAACGACAGATCCTCCTGGTTAAGAATGATTGCCGGTGGTGGTGGTGGTGGTCTTACCAAAGAGCAGCCTGAAAATAATATTATACGGAGTGCTTACTATGCACTGATCAGTGCTTTGTCAGGGACGCAGACCATGGCACTTTGCAGCTATGATGAAGCTTACACTATTCCTACTGAAAAATCAGCAGAGCTATCCTTGCGAACCATGCAGATCATGATTCACGAAATGGGTATATGCGACACAGTCGATCCTTTGGGAGGGTCCTATTATGTTGAAGCGCTGACTGATCGTTTTGAAGAGGAAATAAAAAAAGAAATGAAAACGGTGGATAAGTGGGGTGGAATTATCAATGCGGTAGCAACTGGGAAAATTCAGGAGTCCATTTCAAAACAGGCATACGAACGGGAGATAGGTTTACAAACAGGCACAGTGCCGAAGGTTGGAGTTAATATGTTTACCCGCAAAGAAAATCCTAAACCTGTTGATTTTCATCCTTACAATCAGGAAGCGGCAAATAAGCAAGTCGAGAAACTAAAAAGAGTCAAAACAAACAGGAACAATGAAAAGGTTACGGAATATCTTGGGGCTATCAAAGTTGCTGCGGAAGCCAATAAAAATCTAATGCCTTCTATTATTGCTGCTGTGAAGGAGTATGCAACCGTAGGAGAAATTGTCCAGGTGATGAAAGATGTATATGGTGAATTTGATGAACCCATCTTCTTTTAACAAAGTGTAATGGTTTTAAAAACAATGAAGTGAGTGTAGAAAAAATGACCATATTAAGTTTAGAGCAAG
>JANQEC010000007.1 GCA_028278585.1 Cyclobacteriaceae bacterium
TCTTTAACCTCTATTTCATGCTACATCCAATTAACACTCGCCCAAAATCTATCTGCAGAATTATTTCATTTGTTTCATTGATACTGCTCTTCTGGCAGTGCAATAGCCCCCGGTCCAACTCTTCAGAATTACCAGATGTCACCATCCATTCAGCTTCAGCGAATCGTCCAGAAGCGGGGACCATCTTTTTATACCCAGAGCGTATCCCATTAGAGGATGGTGGGTTTGTGAATGCTGAGCGTGGAATGATGTTCGTTCCATTAAACAGATCCAAAGAAAAGACGGATGTTATTGCTGTTGAAGTGTATCGATTCAAAGCTTCGGAAAATGCAAATCCCAATACTCCACCAGTCTTTTTCCTACATGGTGGACCCAGTTTTTCAGGGCTGGAAAGAAGTCTTAGTAATTTGGGAACGTTCGAAGAACGTTGGAAGCCATTCCTGGATGTTTCTGACTTGGTAATTGTAAGTCAAAGAGGCATAGGACCTTCAAAACCTACCACCCTTATCGAGACCACATTGTCATCTCAATCACCTGATCAATCCTTCAATCATTCAGCTATGATAGAAGAATTTAAGGAGATTCTTAATCAGGAGAAACAAGCCTGGGAAAACCTTGGTCTTGATCTAAGTGGATTTACAGTACTTGAGGCAGCCGATGATATCAACGATGTAAGAAAAGCATTGGGATACAACAAAATCACCATTTGGGGAGGTAGTTTCGGATCGCATTGGGGAATGGCTTTTATGCGAAAGTACCCTGAACTAGTGGAGAGAGCGATCATGAGAGGAATGGAAGGCCCCGATCACACCTATGATCATCCAGGTCATCTCTGGAATGTCTATAAACGAGTTGCGGAAGAAGCTCAGCAAGTTCCAGGGTTAATGAATTCAATTCCTGATGGAGGCTTAATACAAGCACTGGAATCTGTAATTAGCAAGGCGGACGATCAACCGTTTAAAGTTAGGGTCAAAGGTGGAGAAGTTCTGTTTGATGGCGAAACCGTTAGACAATTTGCTCGTGGGTATTCCGGTGGTCTAAGAGGCTGGCCGGCAAATGTCATTGCCATGTATAATGGCGACTTTACGGAGGCCGCCGAAGACGCAATTGATTATTACAATGATGATAGCAGGAGCTTCAGGACAGCCAGCTACTGGATGTTAGACTGTGGTTCAGGTATCACTCCGACACGACTTGCTGAACATGATGGTGATCCTGCGATGGAAATCTTTACCCGGATGAATTGGTGGTACAAAAACGGATGCACAGTATGGGATAGTGATCTTGGCGATGATTTCAGACAAAATTTTGAGACAGACATCCCTACCGTAATCGCACATGGTACCTGGGATACCTCTACTCCCTATGAAAATGCACTTGAATTGGTTCCTTTTTTCAAAAACAGCAAATTCATCACCGTTAAGCGCGGACCTCATGGTGCTATAAGAGCAGCTTTTAGGGCTTCAGAAAAGTTCAAACAAGCCCTTTTTCAATTTGCTGCTACCGGTGATTTTTCACAACTTCCGGATGAAGTGGAGATTCCTGCCCCGGAATGGATCTTACCAAAAAAATAACTTCATTATGTGCCTTCGCAATACTTTATTCACGATCCTGATAGGATATTTCACCCTGGATGTTTTAGCACAAGCAAAACAAGAGTTTCTACTTCCTGATGTTAAGTGGAAAAACATCGGTCCTAATCGTGGTGGAAGAAGTATCGCAGTTGCAGGACATGTCGATCGTCCTTTCGAATATTATTTCGGAGCAACCGGAGGAGGGCTGTGGAAAACTACTGATAACGGTAATAGTTGGAATCCTGTCACTGATGGCCAGGTTAACAGTGCATCGGTAGGAGCTGTAGCCGTTGCTCCTTCCAATCCTGAGATCGTTTATATCGGCATGGGTGAAACACAACTTCGCCAAAATATTCTCCAGGGAGATGGCGTGTATCGTTCAGTAGATGATGGAAAAAACTGGTCGCATTTAGGTCTTTCCGATTCTCACGCAATTAGCAGAATTCGAATTCATCCTTCAAACTCAGATATAGTCTATGTGGCTGCTTTGGGCCATCCATTTGGCCCAAATGAAGAGAGAGGAATTTTCAAAACGATCAATGGCGGCAAAACATGGAGCAAAGTGCTTTATCGTGATGAAAAAACGGGGGCCATTGATCTTGTAATGGATCCTAACAATCCGGATATTCTATATGCTTCATTCTGGGAGGTATATCGTAAACCATGGATGTTATCCAGTGGTGGTGCTGGCTCAGGCATTTTTAAATCTACAGATGGTGGAGATTCCTGGCAAGAACTGACAAAAAATCAAGGATTGCCAGAAGGAGTCATAGGAAAAATCACCTTGTCAGTATCTGGTGCTGATTCAAATCGGATCTACGCAAACATAGAAGCAGAAAATGGAGGATTGCATCGTTCAGATGATGGAGGAATTACATGGAAACTAATCAATAATCATCGCGATTTATGGCAGAGGGCTTTTTATTTTTTACGAATCGTAGCAGATCCAATTGATAGAGAAACGGTCTATGTTTTGAGTTTCAGATTGATGAAATCAACAGATGGCGGAGTCACTTTCGAAAGACTTCCGGAATCTCATGCAGATCACCATGACCTTTGGATCAATCCAAAAAACAATGCCATCATGATTGATGGTAATGATGGAGGCGGAGTTGTGTCGGTCAATGGAGGTAAGACATGGACAGGCATGACCTACCCTACCGCTCAGATATATCGATTGGCAGTCACGAATGATTATCCCTACCATGTGTGCGGTGCTCAACAGGACAATACAACCGTATGTGTTGCTTCAGATGGAGGATTTTTGAGAAATCCAAGAAGTCAACAAGGACTTTGGATGTATTCGGTTGGTGGTGGTGAAAGCGGATACATTGCTCCTCACCCTACCAATCCAGATATTTTTTATGCAGGTGCAACCAACACCTTGACACGTTATGATAGGAATACAGGACTGGCCATTGATATTCAACCATACCCAAGAATTGTAATGGGCGAACCGGCCCGTGAAATGCCAGAACGCTGGAATTGGACTTACCCAATTGCTATATCATCTGTAAATCCTGATTTGCTGCTGGTTGGATCGCAATACTTATGGAAAAGTGTAGATGAAGGAAATACCTGGGAAAAAATCAGCCCGGATTTAACGCGAGCGGCAAATGAAACACTTGGAGATTCTGGTGGTCCAATCGTTAAAGATCAGGATGGTCCCGAAATCTATGGAACTTTATATTCCATCGCACCATCAAGACATCATGAACAGGTAATCTGGACCGGGTCAGACGATGGACTAATCCAACTGACACGAGATGGCGGCAACAGTTGGATTAACCTTACACCCGGTAATGTTCCGGAAAATACCCGAATTGGTTCAATTGAATCTTCCTATCACGATCCTGCAGTTGCTTATGTGGCTGGGAGAAGATACGAGATGGATGACCGTAAACCTTACATCTGGAAAACCGCAGACTTTGGCAAAACATGGAAGTCAATTACTACTGGTATCTCAACCGGACATTTTGTTTATTCGATCTGTGAAGATCCTAAAAGGCAAGGATTGCTCTTTGCAGGGACTGAGCACGGTGTCTATTTTTCCTTGGATGGTGGAGCCAACTGGCGAGATCTATCTATTAATTTACCCGACACACCAATAACTGGAATTCAGGTAAAAGGCAACGATTTGGTCATCGCTACGCATGGCAGGTCTTTTTGGATCTTGAAGAACCTGGAAGTACTACGCCAATTGAATAGTGACCCCGGTGAATCAGAAGTACAGTTGTTTCAGCCATCTGACGCGATACGCAGATCCCGGTTTGGTGTTTTTGATATCTATCTTCCCAATGCAATGGACCAGGTCACATTAGAGATCAAAGAGTCTAATTCTCAGCCCGTTCGACTACTTTTTGATGGTCCACTTGAAGGAGGTATGCATCGATTTAATTGGAATCTTAGATATGAGGGAGCCGCAGTATTTCCAAATATTGTATTGGAAGGAGGAAATCCCAGGCGTGGACCCTGGGCTGCCCCTGGTCAATATATGGTTACGCTAAAAACGAATGGCAAAGAGCTACAAAAAAAGTTCAACGTGAAAAAGGACCCCCGACTTATTAATGTGTCTGATGAGGACCTCAAAAGACAATTTGAACTTGCAATCAAAGTCCGTGACTGTGAAGATGATGCCAACAAAACTATCATCATGATCAGAGATATGAGAGATCAAATTGAAGAGCGCATTACTTCTTTTAATGATCGGAAGTTTACCAAAAAAGCTACGTCTTTTGTAAAAAAAATCAGTGACATAGAAAAAGAACTTTATCAGGTCCGCAATCAAAGCCCTAAAGACAAGATCGCATTTCCCATTAAGCTTAATGACCGTCTGACAGGTCTCAGATCACATTTGGAAAGAGGGGACGGCCCTCCTACTGAAGCTTATTACAGCGTTTATGACGAGTTATCTAAAGAGTTAAATCGACATCTAAGAAGTTTTAACAATTTTCTCAAAAGTGACTTAAAAGAACTAAACAACTTATTGACAAGTGAAGGTTTAAATTCAATAGTACCTCAGCAAGATTAGTAATCAAATCACCTGGAATCCGTGAGCATATGGATCTTCGTCATCAATTATAATACGATTGTGTCCGGTTATCCTGGCCCACCCTTTAATACTAGGTATAATTGCCTTCATACCATTCACCGTGGTTTCTTTATCGATCCTTCCTATGAAAGTAGAACCTATGAAGCTTTCATGTACAAATTCTTCTTGTACTTGCTGCAGCCCTTTTGCAAACCGTTGAGCCATTCGAGCTGATGTTCCGGTGCCGCATGGAGATCTGTCTATAGCTTTGTCTCCATAGAACACTGCATTCCTGCCATCAGATCCTTCATGAATGGTATCACCGGTCCAAAGAATGTGGGAAACATCTCGTATGGTATCGTCCTCAGAATGAATGAAATAATTTGGGTAAAGATTATTAATCTTACGCCTAACCTCCTGACTCCATCCAATTAACTGACTAGCAGCAAATTCATGCACTCCACCAAAGTTCCTTTGAGGATCAATGATAGCATAGAAATTACCACCATAAGCCACATCAAATGAAAGTTGACCCAAGTCTGGACAGTCTACTGTTAGATCTGAGGCAGCCAGATATGAGGGGACATTGATCAACTTCACCCATTCTATACGGTGATTTTTGGATTGGTATTCTACCAGCACCAGACCTGCTGGAGTTTCAAGCCTTAATCTACCAGGTACTTTAGGTGTTATCAGGCCCTCTTCTAGTGCCATAGTTACAGTACCAATAGTACCATGACCACACATCGGTAGACAGCCACTGGTCTCAATAAATAAAACACCTACATCGTTTGAAGGATCAGAAGGTGGATACAGGATACTCCCGGACATCATGTCATGTCCTCTTGGCTCAAACATTAAACCTCTGCGGATCCAATCAAATTCCTTAAGAAAGTGCTGCCTTCTTTCACTCATATCAACACCAACAAGCTCAGGCCCACCTCTCGCTACTAATCGCACAGGATTACCGCACGTGTGGCCATCCACACACATAAATGTCTTTCTCATTGTAGGATCATCCAATAATTTCCCTGGTAAATTCTCCGTTGATCTTGCGCATGATTTTCAATGGGTTTTCATTCTTAAGCTCATCAGGCAAAAGACGTTCGGGGGAATCCTGATAGCACACAGGTCGGGCAAATCTTTTTATGGCGTCAGTACCGACCGAAGTAGTTCTGGAGTCTGTTGTCGACGGAAACGGGCCGCCATGTACCATTGAATGGCAAACTTCAACTCCTGTAGGAACTCCGTTAAAAATAATTCGTCCTGTTTTTGATTCAGCAAGCTCAATGAGATCGCCGTATTCCTCTGCTTCTGGCTCAGACAGCATAAACGAAATGGTAAGCTGACCAGCTATTCGACTCAACACTTCCTTCAACTGCTCTTTGTCCTTACATTTTACAAGCAATGAGTAAGGTCCAAAAACTTCCTCGCAAAGCGTTGGATTGGAAACAAAATTTTCTCCTGAAGTTATGGCGACAACAGGTGTTCCTGCTAACAGATCATTCAAGGCCTTTCCCTGTCCAAGCAATTCTACTCCTTCACGTGAAAGTGCCGATGTTGAATTTTCATTGTAGCTGACATGTATCCCATTATTAAGCATGGTATCACCGCATGATTGTTGAATGTTTTCTTTCAGCTGTTCGGCAAACCTGTCAAAGCCAGGTTCATCTAATCCTATGAGAAGTCCAGGATTGGTACAAAATTGTCCAACCCCCATTGTGATAGAATCGGAGAGGCTTTTTGCCAGTGAGGCTGAATTGCCGGAGAGTGCATTTGGTAACAGGACCGTTGGGTTGATGCTGCTCATTTCTGCATATACGGGAATTGGTTCTTTTCTTCTTACAGCAATATCATAAAGTGCTTTTCCCCCGGAGAAAGAACCCGTAAAGCCCACTGCTTTGATTGCGGGATGTTTAACCAATTCCTGCCCAAGCGTAAAGTCAGCGCCTAGCAAAGATCCGAATACACCTTCAGGCAGATCGCACTTCCAGACAGCCTTTTTTATTGCTCCAACCACCAGTTGATGAGTTCCCAAATGAGAATTATGTCCTTTAACAATGACCGGGTTGCCAGCAGCTAACGCTGAAGCCGTGTCTCCACCGGCAGTTGAAAAAGCAAGCGGAAAATTGGAAGCTGTGAATACCGCAACAGGTCCTATTGGGATTAATAACTTTCTAAGATCAGGTTTGGGTATGGGTTCCCGATCTGGGATGGAAGTATCAATAGATACCTCTTTCCAGGACCCTTCTCTAACCAATGAGGCAAAAAGATTGAGTTGGTTAACAGTCCTTCCTCGCTCGGCGGTAATGCGGGCTATTGGTAAACCTGTTTCTGCAGAAGCTCTGTCGAGTAGTTCATCACCAAGCTTCATGATCTCGGAAGCTACTGACTCCAATAGATCAGCTTTCTGTTTCGATGAGGCTTTTTTATAAATATGGAAAGCTTCTTCTGCTTTGCATACCACATCGTTCATCTCCTGGATAGAGTTTGATTCGAAAACTCCATCAAGAACCTGACCCGTTCTCGGGTTGGTTGCCTTCAGGCCCTGGGTATTGATTTCTGCTATCAAAGTTCTATAGGTTGGTTCATTGGAAGTTCTGGCCTGGTGGCAATGCTCTCATTGATGATGTTTAACACTGCTTCTCTTTCTTTTCCATAAAGCGGCTTCCTTGGAGGTCTTACAATCTCAGTTCCCAATCCAACAATTTCCTCCGCCAATTTGATGTTTTGAACCAGTTTAGGGTTAATATCAAGCTCTAGTAGAGGTAAAAACCACCTAAAGATCTCAACAGCTTCTTTAATCCTTCCAGCTTGAATCAGTTCATATATAGCAACTGTTTCATTGGGAAATGCACATACAAGACCTGCTACCCACCCATTGGCACCCATAACCATGCTCTCCACAGCCAGGGTATCGACGCCACTTAAAATACTAAGTCGGTCTCCAAATCTGTTGATCATTCGAGTAACGTTGGTGACATCCCTCGTTGATTCCTTAACGGCCTGGATGTTCTCACATGCAATCAACTGATCGAACATATCCAGTGTCACCTCTTTTTTATAGTCAACCGGATTATTATAGATCATGATAGGAAGTGATGTATTATTAGCCACCTCTTTAAAATACGCTACCGTTTCAAGGTCATCAGCGAAATATCTCATTGGAGGTAGCATCATGAGCCCGTTGGCTCCATCTGATTCCGCAGATCGTGAGACTTCTTTAGCTGCTTCTGTCGTCTGTTCTGCAATATTCAAGATTACCGGAAGTTGACCTTCAACCACCTCTCTTGTAGCATGAACAAGTGCAGACTTCTCTTTTCCGTTCAAAACGCTGGCTTCTCCTAACGTACCTCCAAGAATGATCCCCTTAACACCAGCATCAAGTTGTGCCTGAATATTTCTTTGAAACCCTTCAATATCAAGACTTAGGTCTTCTTTAAATTTCGTTGTAACAGCAGGATAAACTCCTTTCCATGTAATCTCCATCTTGCGTGTTTGTTTAAAGTTGTTTTAAGACAAAACTAGAGGTTGAGATGAGCAGGAATAAATGGGATATTAGCCAATATTGATACTATTTTACCTTTTACATCAGTATATAAGCTTAATTTGTATTTAATTACCATTGGTTTGAAGCATCTTGCGCGCGCTCTCTTTTAAAATACCGATTACTTCTAATGAGTCCTACATGATCCAGGAGGACCTTCAACCATACTTTTATGGTATTCTTCATACGCATCCTGAAGTCCAGATCACACTCATACTAGAAAGTACAGGCACACTATTCGCAGGAGATTTCATTGGAGAGTTCAAACCCGGGGACTTATTCATCATAGGATCTAATTGTCCTCATGTATTTAAAAGTGATCAGAAATTCTATGCTTCGAATAGCCAGCTAATGGCTCATTCAATCTCATTATTCCTCGGAACACAATTTCTGGATAATCAAATTCTGGAACTATCGGAAACTGAGAATTTCACACATCTGTTAAGCAGCATGCAGGTGGGCATGAGAGCCCATATTGACGATTTACCCAACATTAAAGCAAAGTTCCTTCAGGTAAAAGATCAAACAGGACTTGGCAAACTCATTACAACACTACAAATTATAAAAGTGCTGTCTGAGCTAAGAAATACCAATCCGTTGATGGAAAGTCCTTTAAAAAAAGAAGTGAGTGAGTTGGAAGGTAAGCGATTGAAGGAAGTTTTTGACTATACATTAAAGAACTTCTCAAAATCAATTTCCATAGAAGAAATTGCCGATGTTGCAGTCATGACACCTCAGTCGTTTTGTCGTTTCTTCAAAAGAAGTACAAGGAAGACGTATGTTAATTTCATCAATGAATTGAGGATCACTAAAGCAACGAACCTTTTAAAAAACAGGGAATTGAGTGTTTCTGAAGTATCATTCCAATCGGGATTCAATAACCTGTCACATTTCAACCGACAATTTCTGCTATTGAAAAAGATGACTCCTACTACCTACAGAATGAATTTAACAAAACCTTAATTGGGAACCAATGGTCCTTAGCGATGGTCAAGAAATCAAGAGCAATTATTAGCTAAGACAATTGTTTGACTAATTTTCTGGTATGTCAGCAAGTGAAATTGTCTTGATTGTTGTTAGTGGTCTGGGAGTTCTACATGGGCTTTTCCTTGCAGTATTCTTATGGTTGTATTCCAGAGGAAATCAGCTGGCCAATCGCATCCTAAGTATGCTTCTGTTGGTACTTTCTTTTCGGGTCGGAAAGTCCGTCTTTCTTGAATTTACCGAGGATCTCGATGTTAAAATGATCTTTATTGGACTGGGCTCACTCATGGCCATTGGGCCATTATTTTTACTATACACCAGATCTTGCACCAACAAGTCTTTTCGATTTAGTTCAAAACAACTTTTTCATTTTATACCTGCAATCGGAGGCATCGCTTTTGGGTTTTGGATACAAGACCATCATTTGGAAACACTTCCTAAGCTTTTATTTCTCTTTCTGTTTTTAAGCTACTACGGTCATTACCTTACGTACATACTCGTGAGCTATTCTTCTTTTTCCAAAAAAAGGAAGGATGAATTAGATGAGGACACTTACCGCCTTTTACGCTTGTTATTCATCGGATTGCTGGTGATTTGGATTGCGTATGTACTAAATCTGTTTGATGACCTTACCCCCTACATTGTTGGACCTGTACTGTATTCGGTTGTCGCATATCTGATCAGCTTTGTTGTTATTCAAAATGGTTATATCCATAAAGTTGATCATTCCAAATACAAGACCACTCCAGTTTCAGAAGAACAAGCTGAACGTATTTTTGAGAAAGTGCAGAAAATTGTCTCTGACGAAGAACAATATAGAAACCCGGACCTAACGTTAAAATCATTGAGTGAGGTACTCAATGTTAGCACCCAGGTACTTTCAATGGTTATCAACCAGAAGAGTAAGTCAAATTTTAACAGTTTCATTAACCAGTACCGAGTTGAAGGCTCCAAAAAATTGTTAGAAGACAAAAATTACAAGAACCACACCATTGCCGCTATCGCTTTTGAGGTGGGATTCAACAGTATCTCAAGTTTTAATACCTCGTTCAAAAAACAAACCGGTAAGACACCTTTAGACTATCGACAACATGTAATGAAATGATCTTTTCCTTTATCGAAATGATCATTTTGAAAGTTTTATCTCTACCTGATGCATTGGTTTGCGGAATATCTGATTTAAAACGCAAAACATTATGTCAAAGAAAAGATCTATCATCAAGTGGTCATTAATTGGACTTTTTAGTTTGATCACACTCATCGTTGCATTCGGGCTTTGGTTTATAAGTTTAATTCCAACTGAAACTGCTACGAATAGTATAGAAAACATTCAACCTAAGGACCTTTCCTATCTCGAAGACTCAAAACCATTTAGGGGGAAGGTTCTTGCAGTTGTGACAAGTACAAGTGTGATGGGTGAAACCGATAAAAACACTGGTTATGAATTAACAGAGCTTTCCCGTTCATACTATGTTTTTCAAGCAAATGGTTTTGAAGTAGATGTAGCGAGTCCTTTGGGTGGCGAGCCGCCGGTGATAATAGATGATGAGGACATGGGTATTTATGATTTTGCTTTTTTGAATGATCCCATAGCACAGCAAAAAACAAAAAACACCATTGCCATTGAAGACGTCAATTCAAAGGATTACGTGGCAGTCTATTTCGTTGGTGGTAAAGGAGCAATGTTTGACTTTCCACAGAATGAAAAGATTCAAGCCCTTGTAAGAGAATATTACCAATCTGACCGAGTGATTGGAGCAGTATGTCATGGCCCGGCCGCATTGGTCAATGTCACCCTGGACGATGGAAGTTCGCTCCTTGAAAACAAAACGATTTGTAGTTTCACAAACAGCGAAGAGTTGTTCCTTATTCCTGATGCGGAATCTATTTTCCCATTCTTACTCCAGGATAAATTGGAGGAAAAGGGAGCACGTTTCAGCGATGGCATTATGTATCTCGAGAATGTAAGTCAGGATGGAAACCTGGTTACAGGTCAAAACCCATGGTCTACTTGGGCGATGGCAGAAACAATGGTCAAGCAGCTGGGATATACCCCAAAAGAGAGAACAAAGACACCAGAAGAAAATGCGGTTCATGTGCTAACTCTTTATGAGCGTCAAGGCTACTCATCTGCCAAAAAGGAGATTCGTGAATTTTATTCGGCAGAACAAAAGAAAATGGATCGAACACTTATTGCCATGCACAGCATTGTTGCAGCCATGCAGTGGAAAATTGGCAAATCGTTTGACCTGATCGGACTGCTCAAGTATGCAAAAGATGCTGAAGAAAATGGCGTAAGCTGATTCTGTTAGTTAATACCTTTTTACTTACAGCCTTTTTTACACCGCTCCAGTATGTTTTACTAAATTGATGAATTATTATTGGAGCGATGAAAAAACTTGCAGCATTTATCTTACTGATTATCGGATTGTCTTCCACCGCACAGGAAAAAGTTTCTATCGTCACGATCATTGATGATCTGACGGTCCGTTGGGATCAAACAGCAATCGAATTAAAGAACTACAGAGGGATTCATAATTTTTGTGATGATGAACCCTATAGAGAAGAGACAATTAAACTATTGGATGAGATCCATCACTGGGATACAACCTTGTATTTCATTGTAAAAGAGAAGTTTGATACCAATCAAGACAAGGAAGCTGCAGCAACATTAAGTGACATTGAAAAATTGGAAACAGAATACTCAACTGAGAATTTCAAAAATTTCATCAAAGAGGAGTGTGATGCACTAAAGGTGATTGAGGAGCATTTCGATCAGGAAACGGTCAAGAAGTTTGAGAGCGAAATCAAAAAGTTTGAAAAAGAATCAAACAAGTACATCAACAGCATCACTTACCGGATCGATATTATTGATGAGCACGTCCATCATTTGAAATTGGATGAATAAGTCAACCACTACAATGGTTTGGTGATTACCTGGTATTGACCAATGTGCATAAACCCATGCATGAGTATACCGGTTACTCCCGTTGAAAGTGGAAATTGAGAATAAGCTTTTGCTCGCTCCTGTCTTACTTTTTCAGGAAAAGAATCGGCTTCTCGAAGGCGTCTGTTTATATCCTTTTCCTCGCTAAATTCTTTATCACTCAAATCAACTGAGCGGTTAACAAATTGAATGGACCGGTCTTTGACTCTTTGATTATACTCCAGCAACACATCTTTATTTACCTGTTGACTCAAAGCATCCGCCTCTTCTACTGACATTCCAGTTCCTGTATTGCTTGTGTTTATATTCAATTTTGTCATCCAGTCCTCTCTGTGAAACTCCTGGCGTTCCGCAAAGACCACTGTGCTTAAATACATATCCTCGGTTCTCAAAATATGCCATGCAATCCATATTATTGGATTAATTTCCTTGACAACACGATCTCTTAGCAGCGGCTCTTCCGTTGAAAGCATGAGTGGAATGAAATGATCATGAATAGCGTAATAATTGTTTTTAATTGCCTGAAGGTGATCCATGGATAGAAGAATTAGCGTTTGTTTCTTACAAATTTCAGTCAGTGAGTGACAACCCTATGTCACTGGAGTTGCATCATTTTAGTTGTCTTAATTCTAAACAAAGATTACTAAGTGAATCAATTAGACCAAGTGCCAAACGCTGGGTTTTCCTTTGATCTATCAAATATTTTTTATTCAAAAATCATTCTAAAAACGTCAAAAAAAGTGTTTTAGGGCATAAAAGTCGGAGATGTTTACATTTCAGAGTCATTGAGTTTTAA
>JANQEC010000009.1 GCA_028278585.1 Cyclobacteriaceae bacterium
CATAGTTATTTTCTAAACAAAATTGTTCCAGGTGAGAAAAATCAATGTTCATTTGACTAAACATCGATTTGAAAATGGATGGATCTGTTCCCATCAGTCCGTGTCCGAATCGGTCCATTATCGGGTAGTCGATGTAGATAAGATCGTATTCCTTTTTCTTGGTTGCTTCCTCAAAGGTTTTCATCACATAGTCCATTTCATCAAAGATTTCTTCTACGATTGTTTCCACCGAGATCTGGTTGGTTGAATAAAATGGAATGTTTGGCCATCCTGTGGCAGGTCCGGCATTTGCGTCTACCTGTTTAAGAAACTCTTGAGGATACCCCCTGTTGATAAAAGATGCTCTTTTGTATAGTGTGAGGGTATCATTGGATTTGGCTTCCCATTTAATTTTAAAGGTACTGGTTATTTCATTGATACTTTCTTCCTTTATCCGCAACCATTCATTTTGTATTAGCTCGCCCAGACTTCCGTTTCCCTCAATGTAGTCGCTATCCAAAAAAATGGAATTTGAGGCGTGAGACATGTAAAAAGTGACATTGGTAGAATCTTTAAGAAGTAATGGATTACCGGGAGGGTGAATCTTGTATTTTGTGTATTGTTCATTTTTTTCAGTCGGGATGAGTGTTATGATTTGAGCATTTCCTGTTTGAGTTCCTTGAGCTACACAATCAACATTTTCATGGCTTTCGTATTTTCCATGTAAGACCAAAGCACCCAATTTAAGAACCTTTTTACCACTCTTATCAGCTTTTTCCCAAAAGGTCTCATTTTCAAATCTGACTGAAAAACCACTGACTGGACGAATTTTCTCATCCGAATAATTGCCAAAATTGTGACCGACAATTCCATGTTCTGATGGAAGACTTCCAGTCTCAAAGGAGGCAATATTGGAGACTGTAACTGCATTGGTGATTGGCCTTAGCTTATAAAGGTTTTTTTGCTCATCGGCGTTGTCAAAAAAGCCACCGTCTACTTGTTTCAAATGAGACATTACCTGTGGGTATGATACTCCTCGGGCATGAACAATCAATACCTTTTTGCTTGAGTTTTTACAAGAAAGGAACAGACCTAAAAGAACAAAGTAGATAACATGCTTGCTTGACTGCATTTGAAGGTTGATTCTGGGACTAATCAACTAACGAGTTGGCAGTTAATGCTTAATCATAAATGTTATGAACCGCCAGAAATGTAGCGAACTTCAAAGCTTCTCCTTAAAGGATCCTGAATCCTACCACGTACTCAACTCCTCCGGTCGTTACAAAAACCTGACCGGTGTTGGTTACATTGTCGTATTCCCAGTTCTGTCCAAAGCCATTCCTGTACATGGGTTCTACCGTATCTAAATCATCATCGTAAAACAGAAATTCTGTAATTGGAGCCTCATTAAATCCAAATGTCCAATCATTTGGGATTGTGATATCAATCGGGAGGTCTTCCGGGGTAGTATTCCAATGAGTAACACCTTCGAAAAGGATGTCTGGTCCTACTTGTCGTCTGAAAATCACATCCGGGTTTTGCTTTACTCCTACACTGTCGGGATCCCAATTTTTGAAATCTTCAAAGTATTTTGTAAAAGAAATCGAGGTAGTTGTGAAATAGTCCACGTTGATTATGCGCGTAATACTATCTTTCAAATTGTCTGAGGATGTCGCTATCAACTTTATCTCATGTGTGCCAGGGGTATCGAAAAAAAATGTTGGTTGTTGATTATCGTTCAAATCAATTCGTGGTGAATCATTTATGAACCATGCTAGATTTTCTGCTTCTATGCTTTGATCCAATACAGAAATAGGCTCATTAACTGCAATAAGATCATCCGATAATTCGAATGCGGCAACCGGACTCAACTGATCATCGTCTTTGTCGCATCCAGTGAATAGAAACAAGATTATAAGTGCAAAACTGCATTCGATTGTTGTTCTAATTTTTTCCATAGCTCTTAATTATTGGGTTGTCGGGACACATTCGTTGCCCGTTTAATTATATAACATTGCAATTTCCTTGCCCATTATTACTTTGACGCCTTGAAAAGCTTCTAATTGGACAGAAAATTGAGGTTTAGATAGTAAAATGTAACCGAAGGTTACATGAATTACTGAATAATCGTTCGAAATGTCAGGTTTATTCTTGGTTTCATTATCTTTTTTGTGGGCGGCAACCGATGAAGCCAATGTGTTTGAGTCTCACCTTTCATAACCATCAAACTTCCATGTTCTAAAAGCATCATTACTTTTTGACCTGTCTTCTTGTGTTTGAAACCAAAATTCCTTTCAGCTCCAAGACTGATTGAAGCGATGGCTCCATTTCGCTTCAGGTCTTTTTCGCCATCGCTGTGCCAGGCCATCCCTTCTTCGCCGGTATGGTACAAATTCATAAGGCAGGAATTATATATTTCACCTGTCTTTTCTTCAGCTAATTTTTTGAGTTCACCAAGTTCAGGAGTCCATGCCAATGCTTTTTTTGTGGTGTTGGAGTAGGTATAGTCAAAGGGTTTGTCAGCGTACCACGCTACTTTTCTTTTGGTGAAAATATGCTTTCCAAAGATGACTGCTTCGTCAGGCCTCCATTCGATAGTTTTGAACAGGCAATCAAAATAATAATCAGCGTCTTCCCTTGACAAAATTTTATTGTAGTAATTAACTACACCTCCAGTAGGGAGTAGATTTCTTGACGGATCAATATAGCGATCAAAGAGTTCCATTTTTCCATTTACCATAAGCTTCTCTCATACAATGTCCACACGGTCGATATCCTAAATGAATTGCTTCTTGCTCATTTTTAAAGAATACACGGTTGTCTGCTTTCATTCGTTTACCGGAAGCACAATTGAGTTGACCATAAATTCTCAATTTACGATTTCCGCCCAACAGGATAGTCCTTTTCTTGATTTGATTCAGAACATCCATTTTTTGAAGATCACTGTGATGAACCATTAATTCAAAGCATCGTGGAAAATAATACCAACAGTTGATCTGTGACCTTTTTTTATCTCACTAACACCATGACGCATGTTTGCTCTATAATACCCTCGAACTCCTTTCATCGGCCTGAAATTGGTCGACAATAAGAGAGCATCACCTTTGGATGGACGCAAAACGATCGCTTTTGATTGGGCGCGGGGTACCTGCTCGGTAATAACAAACTCACCACCTGAATAATCAAGAACAGGATCACTTAAAAAGAGTACCATTTGAATTGGAAAATAGACTTGTCCGTATAGATCCTGGTGCAATGTATTGAATCCACCTTCTTCGTATTTTAGAATGAGCACCGTGGGCTTTAACTGATCCTCTTCTTTGCATCGATCATGCAACTCGTGTAATGAATCAGGATAGTTGATCCCTGTCTTCAATACTTCCATCCACCGATTAGCAATTGGAACCAAGTGCGGATAAATGGTCTTGCGGATCGATTGCAATAGATCAGGTAAAGGATAACTAAAATATTTGTATTCACCTTTGCCAAACCGATGGCGTTCCATTGTGACTGTTTTTCGATAGATACCAGTTTTCCCGTATAAGTCAGATAGCTCGTCACAATCCTTATTGTCGAGTAACTTAGGAATGATTGCAAATCCGCTCGAATTCATCTCATTCGTCAGGTGTTGCCAGTCGAGATTGTCTATGATTTTCCTCATGTTACCAAAGAATTAATTGCTATGACTATGGGCCATTTCCCATCCGATCATTGCTGTTTTACGATTGCTACCCCAGTGATACTGACCAAAGGTCCCTGTTGATTGGATCACCCGATGGCATGGAATCAAGTATGCTACAGGATTATCTCCAATGGCCGTGCCCACAGCCCTGGATGCCTTCGGTCTATCGATTTTGCGTGCAATTTGACCATAGGTCGAGAGTTTTCCAGACGGAATTTTCATGAGAGTTTCCCACACCTTTAACTGAAATTCGGTGCCTTTAAGATGGAGTTTTATTTGGCTCAATTTTTCCCAATCATGGGTAAAAATGAACAATGCATTTTGCTGGATAAGATCCAGTTTTTGGTGAAAAGTAGCGTTTGGAAATTGTGATCTAAGAACTTCAAATGCCATTTCTTCTTCATCTGCGAACATAAGGTGACAGATGCCTTTACTTGTGGAAGCTACAAGGATATTTCCAAAGGGACTTTCGGCAAAGCTGTAATTGATTGAGAGGTTCTTTCCTCCATTTTTGTATTCGGCTGGAGTCATTCCCTCAATGTTCATGAACAGATCATGAAGTCTACTCGTTCCCGAAAAACCAGTTTCATGGCTCGTTTGGGATAAAGTGGCTTTTTCTTCCTTAAGTAGCTTTTTTGCATGTTCGATGCTAATGTATTGGAGGAATTTCTTAGGACTCACACCTGCCCACTCAGTAAACATACGTTGAAAATGAAAGGGACTGAGGTGTACTTTTTCAGCAATCTCGTCCAGGTTTGGTTGTTGTTTGAAATTATCTTGAATGTACCCGATCGCATCTGCGATGCGATTGAAATCAAGGGTGTTCTGTGTTTCCATTTTTCTACTTTAATATTAATGATTTTGTAAAAGTAGAAATGCATGAAAGCGGAGAACACCCGAAACTTGCGGTGTTAAGATCCACTTTCTTCAAGTAGCTTAATCACCGTTTTTTTGTATAATTTGAGATCAAATTTGGGATTTAAAATTTTCTGGATAGTGGCTCCCTGAATGATAGAGATCAGAACTAACGCTAAACCCTCCGAGTCTAGTTGAGCTGAATTATTCGTATCCAATATCAATGTTGAAGCGAACCGGTCAGAAGTATCTTTGAATGCGTTATGAA
>JANQEC010000075.1 GCA_028278585.1 Cyclobacteriaceae bacterium
CCCAACTTCCAAAGCCATAAAAACAGTAGAAAATCCTCTGCCGCGAAACTGCTCCGGTGCAAGGTCTGTAGCCCAGGCGAAAATAGCTGGTGAAGAAAGTCCATAGCCTGCGCCAAGAATCAAAGCACCCGTGAACAATTCAAATGGAGATGATGCGAGGCCAGTAGTAATTGAACCTGTGCCCAGGGTTAAGGTGGCAGCCATTAAAACAATTCTACGACCAAATCGGTCGGAGAGCTTTCCACCAACAACCCGGGCTACCAGGGAAGTGGCAGTGAAATAGGCAAAGAACAATCCTTTGTTCGCCACGCCTAGCGATTTACTTAGGTCAGGAGCAAGTGAGACAGCAACTCCAAAAGAAAAAGTGACCAACATCATAACTACGGTAGGTGTTAAAACGGTTGGTTCATACAAATCAGCAAATTTGATTTTCAACAGAGAGGGTGAAAATCTTTGCTTGTTTTGCAGTGTTTCTTTCATCCCTAACAAGACCAATACCGATGACAATGCAACAAATGCACTGCTATAAAAGAGAATATCTATGGAAAAGAGAATCGCAATTTCTCCACCAACGTAATTTCCAATCCCCATACCAGTCATTCCAAAGAAACTGAGAATTCCCATACCTTCACCTCTTCTGTTGACTGGAGTGATGTCTGCTACATATGCTGCTGTACCAGTTGGTTTAAATCCGGTTGAAAAACCATGTAGAAAACGGATGAAGAGAAAGGCATAAATGTTTAGGAAAAACGGATAAAAGAGTGATACAATAGCCGTTACCGCTGCACCAACTACCATTACAGGAATTCTTCCCCATGTGTCAGTCAATTTTCCACTAAATGGCCTGGAAATGAGAGCTGTAATGGTGAAGAACGTGATGTGAAGTCCAATGTATTTTTCTCCGCCAAAAGTTCTCATGAAATCCGGGAGTTCGGGTAGAACCATATTGAATGATCCGAAAAATAAAAACGAACTGAGCGCAAGTAGCCAGAATTGTGGGGTATAGTGTCTCATTTAATGAAAGTCGAATTCATTTTTATGCATTTTTTTAAGTCCTTATGATTGTTCGCCATTGGCGGTTATTCCTGTTGATGGAGAAGAAATGCTTTTATAAAGTCATTCAAGTCTCCATCCAATACATTTTGGACATCCGTTCTTTCAAACCCAGTCCTGGCGTCTTTGATAAGTTTATAGGGATGCAACACATAATTTCGGATTTGAGATCCAAAATCAATTGCTTTTTTTCCTGCCTCAATCTTGTCGCGCTCCTTGTTTCTCTTTTCGATCTCCAGTTGATACAACTGCGACTTTAACATTTGCATGGCTCTTTCCCGGTTAGCCAACTGTGAACGCTCAACCTGACATACAACAACTATTCCTGTCGGTCTATGCGTGAGTTGAACCTTGGTTTCAACTTTATTTACATTTTGGCCACCGGCCCCACCAGACCTTGAAGTATGTAATTCAACATCTGAAGGATTAATGTCAATTTCTATTGAATCATCAACAACAGGATAAACATAGACGGAAGCAAAAGAAGTATGCCTTCTTCCTCCACTATCAAATGGTGAGATCCTTACCAAACGATGAACTCCATTTTCTGACTTGAGATAACCATAGGCCATTGGTCCCTCGAATTCCAACGTGACTGATTTAACACCAGCAACATCCCCTGCCTGGAAATCTACTTCGCGCACTTTGTATCCATTAGCCTCTCCCCACATAATGTACATCCGCATGAGGATTCCAGCCCAATCGTTACTTTCAGTGCCACCAGCTCCAGGGTTGATCTGCAGCATAGCAGAAAGCTGGTCCTCCTCTTCACTCAGCATTTTTTTAAGCTCGAGCTCTTCAAGCAACTTCAAAGCAGTTGTATACTCAACCTGAACCTCCTCATCAGTAGCCTCTCCTTCAATAGCAAATTCATAGAGTGTTTCAACATCCCCAAGAGAGGTTTCAACCTTTTCGTAGCTATCAGTCCATGTCTTTGCGACACGAATCTTCTTCATGGTTTTCTCAGCCTCTTCGGGATTGCTCCAGAAATCTGGTTGGGCAGTAACAAGTTCTAATTCTTCGAGATTTTTCTTTCGACCCTCATAGTCAAAGGTACCCCCTCAAGGCATTAACACGAGCCTTTAAATCTTTCAGTTCTTCGTTTGTCATTGGTTGTATTCGATGATGTCGCGAAGATAATTAGTGCTTTCTTTATTCCAATCCTGCTTGTCTTAAAATAGCATTGAAAGTTCCTTTAGGCAAGTCCTTTCTTGGGTGAGGGACGACAGCTCTTTTGCCATTTTCATGCTTGTAAATGTGATGACTTCCTTTATTCTCTGAAGTACAAAGCCACTATTTTCAAGTTTTCTTATTATTTCCTTTGAACTGTAATTAGACATTGTTTATCTGCAAATTGTATTCGAGCAGATTGTCATCAG
>JANQEC010000112.1 GCA_028278585.1 Cyclobacteriaceae bacterium
AGGAGCTCCAAGCGCTAATTACTATTCCGGGAAGATAGAGCACGCACCGAACTTACCCTGGGGAAACGATATCCCTTTCAGCGTGATTTACAATAAGTATTTCGACTACCCCTTTGTTTTAACGAACGACGCTAATGCGGCTGCAGTTGGTGAACGGCGATTTGGAGGAGCCACAGACCTCAAAAACTTTATAGTCATTACACTTGGAACCGGGCTGGGAAGTGGTATTGTCACAGAAGGTAAGTTGATACATGGACATACTGGAGGCGCGGGGGAATTGGGACACACAATCGTCAATCCAAAAGGACGCTACTGCGTGTGTGGACGAAGGGGGTGTCTCGAGACCTACCTGTCAGCAACAGGAATCAAAAGGACGGTGTATAAGCTACTTGCCGATTATACGGAGAGTAGCGTATTCAGAGATATTACCTTCAGTAACCTTACCGCCAAAATGATCACGGATGCTGCTCAGGAAGGTGATTTCATCGCAATCAAAGCATTTGAATATACTGGAAAAATGCTGGGATCTAAATTGGCAGACACAGTTCTTCACACTAGTCCTGAAGCGATCTTTCTTTTTGGAGGCCTTGTAAAAGCTGGGAAATACCTTTTTGATCCTGCGCAGAAATACATGGAAAAGCACATGCTCAGTCAATTTAAAAATACAGTCAGACTTTTACCTTCATCGCTGATGGATAGAAATGCTGCTGTACTTGGTGCTGCAGCGATAGCATGGGATAAAGTGCATGAAACAATGTTTACGACAGCTTAGGGAGATGAACAATGAAGCGAATTGGAATACTGACCTCAGGGGGTGATGCTCCAGGGATGAACGCATGTATAAGATCAGTGGTAAGATCTGCTTTGAACAAGGGAATCGAAGTATATGGCTTCCGATATGGATATGATGGACTGATTGGTGGCGATTATACGGTCATGGAATCTCATAGTGTCAGCAACATTTTACAAAAGGGCGGGACCATCCTGAAGTCGAGTCGAAGTGAAGCCTTTCGCGAGAGACAAGGAAGGAAGAAAGCAATGGAGCTTCTGAAAGACAGAGCTATTGATGGTATAGTGGTTATTGGAGGAGATGGAACTTTCACTGGGGCCTCAATATTTGGTAAGGAGTTTGAAATACCTATTATCGGAATACCTGCAACAATCGACAATGATCTGTATGGCACCGACGCAACGATTGGATTTGATACTGCTGTCAATACGGCTCTCGGGGCAATTGACAATATCAGAGATACAGCTATATCTCACGACAGGGTCTTCTTCATCGAAGTGATGGGTCGTAGTGCAGGACACATTGCGATCAATTGCAGCATTGGGGGAGGAGCAGAACTTGTGATCACACCTGAAATTCCGATCTCCAACAAAGAGGTAATTGAAGTTCTAAGCCAGGGAAGGAATAAAATGAAGACGTCTTCCATTGTTGTAGTGGCTGAAGGAAATGATCAAATGAATACATATGCGATTGCAAAAGAAGTCAGGGAGAGTTTACCTAACCTCGACATCAGGGTGTCTACATTGGGACATATTCAACGTGGTGGACGACCTACATCAAATGATAGAATACTAGCTACGAGACTTGGAAATGAAGCTGTTGAAGGGCTGATAAGAGGCAAAACAAGCGCTATGGTTGGTCAGGTCGACAACAAAATTGTTTTTACCTCTTTTTCAACTGTTCTTAAGGGAGGCAAGACAATCGATTACGGTTTAAAAAATCTTGTTGACTTAATGAATATCTAGCGTTTACACCCAAATAGCACTGGTTACACAATCACTTAGCAGGATGTCATTGTTCCGCCATCAATTGTAACTGCCGAGCCTGTCATCCAGGCTGCTTCATCAGAAGCAAGGAAAAGAGCAAGTCTGGCAACATCCATAGGGGTGCCCAGCCGTTTCAATGGAGTAGATTTTCCAGCATTTTCTACTGCTTGTTCAGGGTTGTCAAATGCCTGTGCTGAATCCCATATGAGTGGAGTTTCTACCGGACCTGGGCAGATAGCATTAATACGAATTTCCGGTCCATAGTCCAGCGCGGCCTGTTTCACTAAAGCAACCAATGCTGCCTTTGAAGCACAATAAGCCGGATGATTGGGAAACGATCTGAATGCTGCAATTGAAGCATTGGCAATAACAACTCCTTCACTTTTTTGAATGTGGGGAATAGCGTATTTACATAAATAGAAGAAAGAATTAATATTGGTGTTCAAGGTGGAATGCCACTCTTCTATCGCTATTTCAGTAATAGATCCCAATCCTAATACTCCGGCATTGGCAACAATCCCATCCAGTTTTCCGAACTTTGCGATCGCCTGGTTAACAAGTTGTTGATTGATTGCTACATTGCCAACATCTCCGGGAAGAAAAATGGTAGATTCTGTCAAAGAATTTATTTCTGTGAGCAATTCATTCCCCTTTTTAGTATTTCTTCCGTTCACGATCAGGTTTGCTCCTTCTTGGGCAAAAAGAAGAGCAATGGCTTTCCCCATGCCACTTGTTGCTCCGGTAATGATGAATACTTTGTCCTTCAGTCTCATTGTGGTACTCTTACATGTGATTCAACACGACCAGCTGGTTGGCTGGCGATCCCACCGATGGTTTCTTAGTTTATCTATCCATTCTTCTGACAAAACTTCTCCGTCACTTACGGACATGTTCATTTCAACATTCCGCATTTGTCTCATGCCTGGTATCATGGTTGTAACAGCCTGGTGAGAGGCAATGAACCGCAGTGCCAATTCCGGGAGTGATATTTTATTTTTCGTAAGGGCTTTGAGCTTTTCTACTCTTTCAATGGTAGGGGGAAGGTTTTCTGGTCCAAAATATGTATTTCGAAAATCTCCGTTTGGCCACTTCGAATTGAGTGAGAGTCCTCCGGTAAGAGAACCTTCGTCAAAAGGTACTCTGGCAATGACCGCTATATCGTTTTCCTGGCAGTAAGGAAATAATTCATCTTCCGGCGACTGGTCAAAAATGTTGTAAATGACCTGAATGGAATCAATTGAACCTGAATCCAGTGCTTTGAGACAGTTGGCAGGCTCCCAGCGGTTGACACTGATGCCGAAGGCTTGTACTTTGCCCTGCTGTTTTAGATCACTCACAGCCTTTTTCCATTCATCTTGTTCAGCCCAACTATCCTCCCACACATGAAACTGCTGCAGGTCTATGGTCTCCAGATCCAGATTTGACAGGCTTTTTTCAGTATACTCAATGATGTGGTTTGATGGATAAATGTCCTCTAGTGTAGCTGATTTACTTGGTGGCCATTCATCGATTTTGGGTGGAATTTTGGTGGCTGTGTATAATCTTTTTCCCCCATGTCTATTTATAAGCCCACCCAAAATTTTTTCACTTTTACCTTCACCATAGCCCCAGGCAGTGTCGAAGAAGTTGCAGCCCAGCTCTACTGCCCGGTCGAGAGATCGGTTAGAAGTATCGTCATCAGATTCTGACCATCCTGCCATTCCCCACATGCCATATCCTACCTGGCTGATTTCCCAGTCCAACCGGCCAAATTTCTTGTGTTCCATTTCCAGAGGATGCGTTTAATATTCTGTGTAAATCGCTTTTTCAAAAACCTGCCAATGCGCTTCAGTCATCCGGTCTGGTGTGAAAAGACAAATACCAGCTGCACCGTTCTTCATGGATTCCTTGATGGCGTCTGTCAATTCTTCAGGGAGCAGTCCATGGTTTTCAGGATCGGACTCCTGGTCTTTTCTTTCGGGATTCGGACAAATAAACAATCCGCTGATCACTGGTTTGGATCCATTGAGGGCTTGTACAGCTTCATTGGTCACTTCACCGATCCATTTGGTATCTTCTAGATAGAAATCATTGTAGTTCATAGGAAAATAGGTATCCAGGGACCACTTGTCCCATTCTTGCCTAACGATTTTTTTGGCAATCGAAGGGCCAGGAAAAACTGCCCCATTGATTTCTTTCCCATGAGAATGTACGGTATCTGAGAGGATACCAACTACATTGGTAATAAGGTCGTACCTGTACTGTTTCCATTCAGGAACCTGTGAGGGATCTTCAACGGATTTAATATCAATCCCTGTTTGTTGCTGAAAACCAGAGGTGCAAACATCACAATAGCAGTAGTCATAACCTGGATATTCCTTGTCCATTACCAGCCCGTATTTTTCCCAGAGCCCTCTGGCGAGAATTACATCAGGAAATCGGATGTAATCGAGATGAATAGCATCAACTTCATCAAGTTGTGCAATTCTTGCATACATACCTGCAAGAAAATTTTGAACACCAGGTCTACTCGGACATAGAAACTGATAATACGGGACATATGCTGGCTTGTCGTACGCGGACTCACCATTCCCATTGATGGCATACCATTCTGTCTTTAGTTCTTCTCTGGGCTTTTGTACCATGGTTGGGATCCAGGTATGGAAACCGAGTCCAACCTCTTTGGCGATTTTCCCGACCCTTCTGTAAACATCCGGATCCTGACCTCCATTGTACATGAGCACGTCGATGCCCTTCTTCTTCAGGTCATTGAATTGCTCTTTTAACTGACTGTCTGTTAACTCACCCGGACCCCCAAGCCAGGCATAGACAGGTATTTTATAATCGTTATCAGCAACTTCCTTTTGTATAGTAGAAGTGCATGCAACACATAATACAATGAGGAGAGCAAGTAAGCTAAGAGGGCAAATTCTCATAAAAAGAAATTTTCTGTCAGGTTGTTGTCCATTGCCTCTCAATCTATGTAAAACCTGACGTATACGTTCAGTAAATTATACCAACAACACCACTTTAGAGGCGTATAACAACATTCAAAAGATTTATGGCATTAAAATGAATCTGAGATGGCATTTAGCAGATCACCATTGTCACCATTGAATTGCCAGAACATGATACCACCCATGTTGTTGGATTTGACAAAATCTGCTTTGAGCCTGATTGATTGAGGGTTGTCATAAGTCAGAAATAATGAATCGCTGGCTCGCCAGATATAGGAGGTTTGGGCTGTGCTGTCCCATAGGGTAATGAATCCGGAATTTCCTTCAAGACTATCTGCTAAGACATTGTAGTTTATGCTTCCTGCCGCGCCTTCCGTGGGTTGATAAAGGCCGTCGTTTTCAGGATTAACTCCTTTCCACCACCTTCCGTAAAAAGGAACCCCTAAAACAATCTTCTCAATCGGAATGCCAGCATCCTGGTGTTGTCTGATAGCTACTTCACCACTTCTTTTTTGATCACTAAATGAAGAAGCATACAGGTTTGCATGATGTCCTGATTGTGTCCCACCGACATAAAAGTCATAAGTCATAATGTTGATGAAATCCAGGTATTGATGAGCTTCCTGCATGTTGGTATGGTCGAGATAACTTTGACTGGCCCCGCTTGCAATAGTGAGCAGATAGCTGTTGTTGCTGTCTAGCACATCTAGTTTTTCTCTTATCAGCTTAAGTAGCAGGGTGAAATTCTCTTTGTCTTCCGGCCGGTGAACATTGCCCGCGCCCGGTAGCCCCGGATATTCCCAATCGATATCAATCCCATCTATTTTGTGTTTTTGCATGAAAGCTATGGCACTATTCGCAAACCTTTCTCTCGATTCTTCAGTAAGTGCAGCATCAGAAAAATTTCCAGACCAGGTCCACCCGCCAATGGAAATCAGGATTTTCAGGTTTTTATTGACCTTTTTAAGCTCATTTAACTTTTTTATTGTCTCCGTATCTGATTCGGCACCTTCAACGACTTGTCCATCTATCACATTGGCAAATGCATAATTGATGTGTGTGATTTGATTGGCCTTTTCAAAACTAGGTCCCCAGTTTTCTTCCCATGAGGTAACATAGGCAATGATTTTTTTATCGCCATAAGGTGATTTCTCTTCTGCTGATTTTTTGTCGACAGGTGAGCACGCTGCCATGAAGAAAATAAGTGTTGGTATGAGAATTTTTTTCATGATAAAACTAGGATGATGAGGAATCGAGAGGCCAATCTACTCAAAAGACCTGTAACTAACGCGTTTCCTTTCTCTTCAAAATCCCTGAATCACTGATGTAGATTTTGTAGTCAGAAAGTGGAGTATATACCTCATATTCAAAGCCGAAATTTGTTTTGTAAAAAGTTGCTTCTAAATCATTTGATTCGGAATACTTGATGCGAAATCTCTGTATAAATCCAGCCTTTTCTTCCAAAAGGTCTTTCATGATTCCTCCAATTGTTCGTCTGTACAATGCATAAGCCACCTGTTCCTCAGCCAAATACGGGTTGTCTATAAAGGTTATGTTGTTAGAAGATGAGAGGGTCGTGAATTGAATGGTTCCCCATTTTTCGGGCTCATGCATATTGATCACTTTTTGGGGACTCCAGGACCAGTTATATTCAGGTAGATACTTATCATTTTCCTTTTTTCTGAAATAGGTTCCATTAACAATCTCATGACCCCATTGAACTCTTGAAAAATTGAGACGCCACTGCTCGCCTTCAACAGGTAAATTTTTCGGATGACTTTTTAGTTCCACGAGCGCCTTCATTGGGACAGCCATTTCTACGGTCCAGAGAGAGTCCTCATCATTCGGATTGTTTAGTGATCCATAAACTTTTACAGCAGTTTTTAAATCATCAAGATTCCAATGATTGTTCGCATTTCCTGAGTCACGATAGGGCCGATCCAACAGCAAATCCCAAACGGTGCCCAATGCATTGATTTCTACTTCTCCGTAGTTCCTGACTGTTCCTGAGGGGGAAATGAAAAGCTCGAAATCATTGTTATAAAAAATAACAGTGTCGCGTTGTTTCAAAGAGCCCCATATGTGCTGCTCCTCCATTTGAGCAAATACATAGAAATAGTTGTCATCCCAAAGCATCTTTGCTTTTGTATCAAACCGAGGAATTTTTATCCCTTCAATGTCAATGAATAAGTCTGTGAATGGAGCATTTTCCCAGTCCTGCTCATTGGCAAGCCCATCAATTAATAGGTTTTTTTCAGCTTTTGCAACAATGTAGTTCTTAGGGGTTACCACTTCATTTTGTATGTCGATGTATATCGGTTCATTTTCATTCTTGCATGAAGAAATGGCAGCAATGAGTATGAAGATCAGGCGTCGCATAGTATTAAAATGATTGACAGATAAAATCGCCGGTTAAGTTAAGGATTCCTATATTGAAATCTTATTTCAATTAAGATGAACCAAATTTCTCAGCAGAACAGCAGTCAAAGACTTGTCTCACTTGATGTTTT
>JANQEC010000132.1 GCA_028278585.1 Cyclobacteriaceae bacterium
TGATCTGTTCGTATGCGGGGACAATGATAACCAGGTTGTTCCCGCATACGAACAGATCATTTTCCCTTCCCAGCTCACATTTGACAGCATCAATGCTGATAATTATGAAATATTCGTAGTGAATTCCAGGGTACATTTCAGACGTGGATTTGATGAGACCGGATATGCAAAGACAATCATGGTGGTAGATGCGCCAGGTCCCTGGATCGGGACCACGAGACTTGATGCCCTGAACTATGAAAATGTAGATCTACAATCACTATATCCGTACAACGATAGATAGATTGGTTCCTTACACTCAGTCTGATTCGAACCACTGTTTAAGGGCAAATTACAAAACGCGCACAGAAACCTGTATTTTGTGTGAGGTGGTTTTTTTCAGAAATACAATTCGCATGGGTCGATTAAATACCTCTCTGATATAACTTAGTAGACCTCTTGTACTACTATGAAATATGTAACTTAAGCCCATAAATAAACTAACCTGACCATGAAAGTTTTGAAATTCGCCCTACCTCTCTTATTATTTATTGGATGCACTTCCTCTTCTGATACAGTAGAAGTCAATAACTACACCATTGAACAGTTTTATAAAAACATCAAGATTGGCGGTGGTAGCTTTTCTTCTGACGAATCAAAATTGCTTATAAGCAGTAACGAATCTGGTATTTACAATGCTTATGAAATAAACATCGAAAGTGGTGAGACAACCATGTTGACCAATTCTACAGAGGAATCTTATCTCGCACAGAGCTACTTTCCAAATGATGATCGTTTCATCTATTCCTTTGATGAAGGCGGCAATGAAAATTTCAAAGTCTACATGATGTCAACTGATGGGGTAGCCAAAGATCTCACCCCCGGTGATAGTATCAGAAATGGGTTTTGGGGTTGGAGCCGAGATGAGAAAAGTATGTTTTTGACCTCCAACAAACGAGATCCCCGGTTCATGGATATCTATGAATTGGCCATCGCTTCAATGAATGATGAAAATCCCATTAGCGAAATGTTGTATCAGAACAATGATGGATTGAATGTAGGCGCCATTTCTCCAAATAAGCGGTATTTCGCTCTTATACAATCGCTCACCAGTGCAGACTCAAAAATGTTCCTATACGATAGGGAAACGGGCGAGAAAAAAGACATAAGTGTGCATGAAGGAGATGTTCAATATAGTCCGCAATTTTTTAGCCTTGACAACTCAGAACTATACTATACCACTGATCTTGATGCAGAATTTGTATACCTGGCCAAACTGAATATCGAAAGTGGTGAGATACAAAAAGTTTTTGAAGATAATTGGGATGTTTGGTATGCGTATCCTTCCAGGAATGAAAAATACAGAGTTGTAGGTATCAATCAAGATGCCAAAACCAATGTAAAAATATTTGATCTTGAAAGTGGAAATGAAGTCCAACTCCCTGAAATACCAGGAGGCAGCATTTCCTCGGTTGGCATTTCCAAAAGCGAGAAGCTTGCTCGACTTACGGTTAGCACTTCGTCCTCACCAAATAACATGTACCTCTACAATTTTGAAAACGGTGATCTGAAAAAATTGACAAATACATTAAATGCTGAAATTCAACCTGATGATTTGGTGGAAGGACAAGTCGTGCGATTTAAATCATTCGATGGCACTGAAATCCCTGCGATCTATTACCAGCCGAAGGTAGCTTCAGAGAACAATAAGGTTCCGGCACTGGTCAGAGTACATGGAGGCCCAGGGGGTCAGTCAAGGCTTAATTACTCTGAATTAAATCAATACCTCGTTAACCAGGGGTATGCAATTCTAGCGGTAAACAACCGAGGAAGCAGCGGGTATGGAAAAACATTCTTTCACATGGATGACAAAAACCATGGTGACAAAGACCTTAAAGACTGTGTGGCAGGTAAGGATTTCCTTGCTTCAACCGGCGTAATTGATATGGACAAAATCGGAATCATAGGCGGATCATACGGAGGCTATATGACAATGGCGGCTTTGGCATTTGAACCTGAAGCATTTGATGTTGGCGTAAATATTTTTGGGGTCACCAACTGGCTAAGAACCTTAAAATCAATCCCTCCCTACTGGGAGAGTTTTAGGAAAGCCCTGTACGATGAGCTTGGAGATCCATATTCAGAAGATTCCATTAGATTGTATAACATATCCCCACTATTTCATGCCCAAAACGTAACCAAGCCATTATTGGTACTACAAGGGGCTAATGATGTGCGGGTTCTCCAGGTGGAATCGGATGAAATTGTAGCGGGTGTAAAAGCAAATGGAGTTCCTGTGGAATACATAATATTTGATGATGAAGGGCATGGGTTCCGAAAGAAGGAAAATGAAATAGAAGGATACGGTCAGATTAAGATCTTTCTTGATAAATACTTAAAACAAATCGAACAAGCAGATTAGATGGAACGAACAAAGTGGGTAGAGCGAACTTTTAATTTTGATTTTCCAGAGGGAATTCTACCCTCCATTTTGGAACGATTAAGAAGCACGGAATTAAGAATGCTTGACATGACCAAAGATCTCTCTGACGTTGAAATGTCTACTCGAATTGATGGAAAATGGAGTATAAAGGAGCAGATCGGTCATCTTGTAGATTTGGAAGATTTACATATCTCCAGGTTAAATGAAATGATCGCCAGAAAACCTGAACTTACCGCGGCAGATATGTCCAACAGGAAGACTGAAGATTCAAATCACAATGACAGACCGGTCACAATATTGATTAAAGCTTTCTCTACCAAGCGTCAGGAATTTATCAATTTGCTTAGTTCGATGGATGACGAAACTCAGTTGTCTAGTTCATTGCATCCACGTCTCCAAATTCAAATGAGGCCCGTTGATGTGGCATTTTTTACAGCGGAACATGACGACCATCATTTAGCAAGTATGCGAGAAATTTTAACATAAAATATGATTGTTCTATATTCAGCCCATGAGCATTGATATAGATCAGATTAGAAAAGATACTCCGCACTGCACCGATAAACTATTTTTTAACAGTGCAGGATCCTCTCTTATGCCAACCGTGGTTGTTGAAAAAGTAAAGGAGTATCTCGAAGAGGAACGGCAACTTGGCGGATACAAAGTAAAGGATCTTCGGAATGAAGAAATTGAAGATTTTTATAACCAGGTTTCAACGCTCATCAATTGTGAGCCACACAATATCGCATTTGCTCATGATGCTACCGATGCCTACGCTAAAGCACTATCCTCCATTGACTTCAAAGCTGGAGATAAAATCATCACCTCTAACGATGACTACATTTCGAATCAAATAAACTTTCTGTCACTTCAAAAAAGGTATGGAATTGAAATTCTAAGAGGAAACAACCTGGAAAATGGAGATCTGGATCTGGATCATTTTGAAAAATTAATTCAGGAAAGCAATCCGAAGCTCGTTGCTATCACACACATCCCGACGAATTCAGGGTTAATTCAGGATGTTGAAGCAATTGGTGAGATGTGTGAAGAATATGACCGATTATACTTAGTAGATGCTTGTCAATCCGTGGGACAGATCCCTGTGGATGTCAGAAAAATTAAATGTGATTTCTTAAGCACCACAGGCAGGAAATATTTGAGAGGGCCTAGAGGGACCGGATTTCTTTTCGTTTCCGACAAATTACTTCAAGCTGGCCATGCGCCGTTGTTTATAGATATGAGGGGCGCAAATTGGACGGACAAAGACAGCTATGAAGCGAGAGGTGATGCGAAACGTTTTGAGACCTGGGAATCGCCATATGCCCTGATTATCGGACTGAAAGAAGCCATCAAATACGCAAACGCGATTGAGATAAAAGCAATTGATGAATACAACAAGAAAATAGTAGGTGATTTGAAGAGACTTTTATCATCCTTAACAGGAGTCAACCAGTTCGACAAAGGATCCACAACCTGTAGTTTGGTAACATTTACTAAAGAAGGCAAGTCACTTCAGGAAATTGAAGATTGGCTCACAAATCATAAAATATTCTACTCTATATCTGACATAGGAAGTGCCAGAATTGATTTTGCTAAGAAAGGTGTTGATTGGGCGATACGGCTATCACCCCATTATTTCAATACTTCAGAAGAAATAGAACGAGTTACTGAAATTATTGGAGAAATGTAATAGGTATTGGCTTTACATTCTGCTTAATCTTTTGGGCTTCCTGGTTTTCCATTTGATCGATCTCCTTTCCTGAAATATCACCGCCCAAGGTCGAATCTTCAATACTATGTATACATGATGTAAACATGGTCATAATAAGTGCTTCAAAACCAGCTCTCTCATTGCTCCATAAGATAGGTTCGCAGAAAAATTACAATCAAAATGAAAACAAGTCAAGCCACTTTTGTGGTGGAAACATTCATGTTCCTATCAATTCTTGCACTATCAGCTTGTGGAGCAAAAGCTGTGAACGACACGAACAACAAAGAGATTGAGGTCGCTTCGGAAAGTAACAGTACACCGGTTTCCCAAACATCTTCGAAACCTGAAGTAGTGTCAGGAATTTCCGAAAGTCAGCAAAAACCCAAGCTTCCGGAGCCAGACCTGGAATTGCCAACACTCCCTTACGAAAAATCAAAACTTCCAACTGTTCAAAAATTAGATGAGATGTTGATTGATGATGCCTGGTTAGAAGCGGCGTATAACCTTGTTTACAAGGAGATTCAGGTGCTAGAAGAAAAAACAGAGACTTCTATGAGTGGAACCCCGGAAGATCAGATCAAAGCAATCCTGACAAAGGTCAATGGTGTAAAGCATTTTAATGGTTATGCTCAGACAATCGCTGAAACCGCTATAGCTAAATTCCAGGAAAAATACAGCGACGACTCTGAGTTTGGCGAGAAATTCAGAGAAACATATTATGCCGCCGAGGAAGAGATAAATGGAGGTGTAATGAACGATGGAAAGCATATCATTAAAGATGATGTAAAAAGAAGAGAAGTTTATTCCCATTTTACCAATGGCTATCAACCCTCACGAACTTCAGAACTGAGGTCCATGAATGATCTTTTGGAGCAAAGCAAAGAACTGACTGAAAATGTGATTGGTTCTGTTGTTAGCCAGGCACAAACAGATATGATGGTAGCAGACTACAGGAAAGGAAAGGACATCGCTGATCTACTGAATGGCACCATCAATAAGCTGAATTTGGTAGCCGTCCTCAATCCGGATCACGAAGAGATTACTTCAATGATATCGCGTGTAAAAGTGAAGCGGGAAAGCAGAATGGAGGAAATAAAACAAGCATTAGAAGAATATCAATTTCCGGAGAGGTATACTGCTGGAAATGCTCCTTCGAATGCTACTGATCTGGAAAACAGAATGAAGACCTTCTTGAGCAAATCCAAACGTACCAGTTCAAAGAACTATGAGGTCAGGGAAATTAGAATTGCCAGTAAGTGGTTTGATATCAGGCATGCTATTACGAATGAACATTTATACAGCCAAATTGATTTTTATGTAGCCGTCCCTTCACTGGAAGAATCAAATGTATTGGAAGTGCTTTATGTCACAGGAAAAACAAGTGGTCCACACCATAATTCGTTTGACAGGTATTCTGTTGGTGGGATAGGACAAATGCTTGTAAGTAATCTTTAGCATGAGACCGCTCCGCCTAGAAGGCCTCACCCTATGGTGAGGTTTTTTTATTTTATGAGGTTCTTTAGGTCTGACAAACAGATGTACACCACATGTAACCGCACTCATTAAAAACTCCTTCCATTTTTTTCTCTTTTCGCAGGTTTAAATTAATTAATTGTGAAAATGCGAAAAGGAGTTTTATACTTTGTGATTGTAGCAGCATGCTACATCTCTTGTGGAGGGCCCGATGGGTCGATAGGTCCGGATGGCCTAAATAGTCTGATAAGAACCAGTAATGAACCAGCAGGAACTAACTGTCAGTTTGGTGGACTTAGAATAGATTCCGGGCTTGATTCCAACGCTGATGGAATACTAGTTGATAATGAGGTATCAAGCACAGAATACGTATGCAATACCCAGGGATCAACTGGTTTGAATAGCTTAATAAGGACCAGCAATGAATCCGCTGGCATCAACTGTCAATACGGCGGCTTGAGGGTAGAGTCCGGATTGGACTCTAATGCCAACGGAGTACTCAATGATAATGAAGTATCCAATACAGAATACGTATGTAGCACACCGGGACCCTCCGGAACTCCTGGCAGTTCTGGTAAAAACAGCCTACTAAATGTGGTCAATGTTCCTAGTGGAGCAGATTGTGCAAATGGTGGTTTACGAATAGATTCTGGCGTTGACGATAATGAAAATGATGTTCTGGATGAAGAAGAGATCCAGGTAGTACGATTTTTATGTAATACCGCTGGAGGTGGATTCCAGGAAGAAATCCGCTTGCGTTTTGGGGAGAATTATACGGTCACCACAGGTACCAATTGGTTCATGAGATCAGATCAAACTGAACATTTGATCAACTTCAACAAAGCAAACTACCCTGGAGCCGATTCTGTCGTGGTGGGTATGAGTCTTGCAACAGGAAGTTTTTCCTCACGCTGTTTCGGAGAACTTTATAATGTTACGGACTTCACCTCCATTGCAAACTCCCAATTGGAAAGCAATCTTTCAGGGGAGGCCAGCAGACAGTACGTTTACTCCGGCAACATTATCAATGATCTTCCTGATCACCAAATTTCACTAGCCCTTCGAATCAGAAGTGAAGTGGCTGGAACGGTGGCCAGTGGTGGCTTCCCAACGTATATCTTTATTTATAGAAATTCTACTCCATGATATAATAAGTAGTTGATAAAACGTGATTTTCAGAGGAAACATGAAGTTTCCTCTGAACTTCCAAATACTAGCTGGCAGAACAATTTTCAGCCTAAATAGTATATCTTAATAAGTCCGTCACACCAATTAATCCACACCATGGCTACCCGAATAATAATACTGGTATTATTACTTCATTCCTATTCATTATGTGTTGCTCAACCCGTACAAAGAGCGCAAATTGATCAGCAAATTACTTTAGGGTTTCAACTTTTGGATTCCGCTCACTACAATGAAGTAATAGAAAAAAGTTCACAAACACTCGATCTGTCATCCAGGGCAAATTATAAGGAAGGTCTTGCAAAAAGCAGGTTACTCTTAGGAATTGCCTTATACAAAACGAGAAAAAGAGAAGAAGC
>JANQEC010000135.1 GCA_028278585.1 Cyclobacteriaceae bacterium
TGATCTGTTCGTATGCGGGGACAATGATAACCAGGTTGTTCCCAGGCAATTCCACAGCTGCTATATAATCATACCCCCATTGTGGTCCAAAATACTTTAGGGTTCCATTCAGCCTAATTGGAGTGCCTGCCTGGGGCCCTGTAAATCCTCCTACATCGAAGTCAAAAGGATCACCGACCTGCGCGTTGATTTTAACCAATGAATCCAAAACCTTTTCGTCTCGCAACGCACTGTAAATGATGCTTTTTAAATTCCTGGAAAGAAGTGCTTTCAGGATCCATGTGGCATCACCAGGACGATCAGAGTAGTTGCCCAACACTACAGGTACGTCACCATTCCGAACAGCATCTGCTGTCTGTTTTGCTGCTACATCAGGCATTGGATAATCACGATCTACAAATTCTTTGCGTACCCGCCAGGCGTATTCATTCATATCGTCGGCAATGCTGTCGGCGAGATTTTGATCATCATTTGTCATGACATGAATGGTGGTTCCAACATCCGGTACGTCAGACCATGGGAATCCATAAAAAACACTGACAAACACTTCTGCATGACGAGCTTCCCAACGTCGGGCTCTCTCCATTATATCCATAGCTGGTGTTTGCCCGGTCCATTGTACAACGGTAGGGGAGATAATTCCAGGCTTACGGGTAGCTTTAGCAGGTTTGTAACTGCCAAGCATCATGTTACGCATGTAATGTGCCGCTCGTTCACCTTGCAGATAACTATCATAATGTGGAAATCGCTTTGTAACGAAAGCTCCATCAGCCCATTGAAGAAATTCCTCATCTTCATTTCCATGCAGATCAAAAGTCCCGACAATTGGTACATCCGGGCCAACGACTTCTCGTATTCTTTTGGCAATCTCAGCTTCTGGTCGTGGAACATTTCTGACAGCCATGGCTCCATGAAGTGCCAAATACACTCCATTAAGAGGCATGTTTGATTCTATATCTTCCAGGATCATCCCCATGAAGTGATCAAAGCTTTCCTCACTATTCCAACTTCTGGATGAGCCACCAAATACATTTAATGGGGAACGGACACCTATTAAAGAAATGTCGCCATAATCATTTGCTCTCTTGACAAATCCTCCAATATATGAACCTGCGTTGAGAAGATCTTCTCCTTCACGAATGCCGCCACCCTTCATCCAATCATCAATTTGAGTATCACCTCCAGGACAAAAAGTACAGGTCTCATGAGAATATCGAACAACAGCCACTTTGAATGTTGATTTCTCAGCAGTTGGTTGACATGAAATAAGGCAGGTGGAAACAGCGATTAAGCTTAGAAAAGAAATATTTCTAAGATTCCTGGGAGTAAAAGAACATCTCATTGACTATTAGATTGGTTGGTTAAACCGATCAAGTTAATCATTATTCCTGATTTTCTATTCGTATCTCAGTGCATGGATCGGGTTGGATTTTGCTGTAACAAATGTTTTATAGCCTACTGTTAGCATGGCTATTACAATAACCAATATTCCTGCAAATAAAAACACTGAAATTCCTATCGTGATTCGAGTGGCAAAATTGTCCAGCCAGCCATTCATAACTAAATAAATAATTGGCCATGCGAGGATATTGGCAATTCCTATCAGTAGCAAAAACTCTTTCGTTAAGATGAAAACAATGTTACTCATCCTGGCACCCAGTGCTTTTCTGATACCTATCTCTTTGGTTCGTTGAAGTGCACTAAATGAAGAAAGTCCGAAAAGCCCCAAACAGGCAACGACGATTGCGAATAGTGCGAACAACGTAAACACGCTGCTAAATTGTTGCTCATTGTTATACAGCCTATTGAAAAAACTGTCCAGAACAAAGTAATCGAATGGATTGCCAGGGAAAAAGCGATCGTAAGAAATTTGAGCCGCCTTAAATGCTTCCTGGTAATCATTCGTTTTTAGTTTTAAAGTGAAAAAGCGGGCTGCATTAGGTACAAGTGGAAATACGATTGGGGCTACCTGAGTTTTGGCGGACATTTGTTTATAATCATCGACCACTCCGACGATTGTTTTGGGCTGACCCCAAAATGTAACTTTTTTATTGATGGCTTCTTCTGGACTGGAATAATCAAGATAGCGTACAGCCGCATGATTGAGTATTACAGCACCGGTATCTGTAGAATAGGATTTACCATAATTTCTTCCTGCTAATAATTCAATATCATATGTTGGAAAATACTCGTAGTCTACCCCAGCTATATAAATGGTTCTCCATTTTTCATTGGATTCTTCATCCCGTTTGATTCCATTTGTCCAGAAGATCTCGTTACCCGGAACATTTGAACTTGTTGTAATGCTTTCAACTTCCTTGTTTTTCAGAAGTTCATTTTTAAATGCCTCAAATGTGGATGCAAAAAGTGAATCTGCTCCGAAAACCTGGGGCCCTTGAATTACAAGCGTATTAGCAAGATTAAAACCCAGCTTGATGTTTTTCATGTGTGTCAGCTGCTGAGAAACGATAATGGTTCCTGCGATGAGTGAGACAGAAGCAGCAAATTGGAAAACAACAAGCCCTTTCCTGAGAATAACTCCGGATTGATTTCCAGAAAATTTCCCTTTTAAAACTGACGATGGCCTGAAAGAGGAAAGAACAAATGAAGGATATAACCCGGACAAAGTTGATCCTGATAAAAAAACTCCAATCGCTACAATCCAAAAATTTGGATTTTTGAGGAAATCTGTGCTAAGAACCGATCCAGTTAGTTGATTAAAATAACGGATTCCCAGAACAACAATTAAAAGTCCGAGTGTCAAAGCAATGAAGTTTAAAACAAACGACTCGGTAAGGAATTGATAGATTAATTGTTTTCGGTACGCACCCATTGTTTTTCGCACACCCACTTCTTTCGCTCTCTCAACAGATCGGGCCGTAGAAAGATTAATGTAGTTAATCCATGCAATGATAAGGATGAAGAAAGCTACTAATGACAAAAAGAAAACCGCCTGACCATCACCCTGTTCTTCCGGCTCGGACTCTTGAAGAAGGTTGGAGTAGAGGTGGATGTCAGTTATTGGTTGAAGTGGAAATTTCGAAACACGTCCGCTTTCTTCGAAAATTTTTCCACGTTCCTCAACCAGGATTTCATCAAATTTCTTGTCAAATGCTTCTTGATTGGTTTCCTCATCTACTAATACATATGTGTTGAAATCATACCAACCCCATTCTTCTTCTGAAGGAATGCTACCATCTTCATTTCGTGTGTAATTATTCAGTGTCTCATAAGAAATCAGGAAGTCAAATTTGAAGTGGGAGTTATTTGGCACATTTTCAGCAACACCAGTGATCTTAAGGTCCAGATCCATCCATGAATTGAAAATAATTAGTTCACCAATAACATCGGTTTTTCCAAAATACTTAAGCGCCATTTCTTCTGTTATCACAACCTGGTTTGGCTCTACAAGTGCATTTCTTGAATCTCCATGGAGTAGGGGATAATCAAAGATTTGAATGAGGGAAGGGTCAGCAATGTGAATGCGTTCTTCACGGAATTTAATGTCGCCTTTTTTCATGACGCCACTAAGTGGGTAAGCTCTTGCAAAATCAATGACTTCAGGCATTTTTTCCTTCATGAAAGGTCCTACGCGCGGAACGGCAGCTGCGCAATTAATACGGAGCTGACCATCCTGGTAGTTTTTATACTGAACCCTGTAAAGGCTATTATGATTGCTGTGGAACTTATCATAACTATTTTCATAGGATACATACTGTAGAATAAATATGAACGCGGCGATTCCCAGGGAAAGGCCGAGAATATTAAGGCCAGAATAGACTTTGTTCTTTGAGATAGTCCTTAATGTTATTTTGAGATAGTTTTTGATCATGGCTGTTGAGCTTGTGTTGTATGAGGTTTTTCTTCTTCTTAGGTTATAATTTCGAATGGACATGATGACATCCAACATGTAATGAACGGAGGCAAAAAAATGATTCCTGGTTTCTATTCGCTCAAGGAATATTTCCTGCAGATCACCAGAAATCTCATCGTAGATGTTTCTGTCATATATTTTTTTCAAAATATATTTTCCCAATCGGGGAGGGCTACTATTGTTCCCGGCTTCTCTCAAGCTTTCAGGTCAAGCGAGTTGAAAAGAAAGTTGTGGGATCGTCTTCCACAATTGTTGCTTCAAGTCCTTTGACTGTTGAAGGACTGCCAGTCCGGCGCTCGTTATTCTAAAGTATCGCTTTTGCTTACCTCCTCGTTTGTTGGTGGATCCACCAAATTCAGAGCTCAAATACCCTTTATCCTCCAAACGATAGAGGGACGAGTGGATGGCGCTTATGTTTACCCCTCGATTTGCACAATCTGCAATGTAAGATTTAACAGATACCGCGTAGGCCTCTGTTCCCAGTGATGCAACTGTTAGCAGCACGAGTTCTTCAAATTCTCCAAGATTTGTTCCTTTCATAATGTTTACTTCCTAGTCTATTATCCTGATAAATGTAAATATTATAGACACTATAATCATCTATTTTGTAAATATTATGTTTGATTACGAGGTTGAGTGCAATTTGGTTCTATGAGAAAGGCCCTAATGTGGGCTATCTGGCTGATAACCTGAAAAGGAGGTTGAGTAATCTACTGTAAGAATAATTACCATCACTCTTTTAAAACGATCCGAAACCGACATAAACTGGTTGTTTCAAAAAAAACCATCATTTCGAATGAAATAAGAAATGACGGCTCTTGAGACAGTCCTAAATCGGGTTTCCCCTATGCATGTTGTTCGGAAGTAACGTTCCAGACACCAGTTGCTGCCGTTTCATGAACGTACGCAGAGAAATCTTTCGGTTTTCTTCCAAGCACTTTTTCGATGTCTTTTGTCACAACGTTATTGCCTTTTGCGTCAAGCACTTCGGTAAACAAATAATTGATCAACCAGATATAATCCGCAGGGACGTTTGCTTCCTCTAGCATTTTGGAATAGGCACTCAGGGTAATGAGGGTGAATTGGATCTCTCGTCCAGTAGCAATAGCTATCTCATTCACAACATCTCCAAAAGTTAATAGTTTTGGACCAGTCAATGCGTAGATATGACCATTGTGCTTATCATCCACAAGCGCTTCAACCACTACATCCGCAATGTCATCTGTATCTACATAAGGAACTTCTACTTCCGCCTTGGGTAAAGCAACATGTCCAGCAAGAATAGGATCAAGAAAGAAGCTTTCACTGAAATTTTGATTGAACCAACTGGCCCTGACAATGGTGTGATCGATACCAGAATTAATAACGACCTGCTCACATAGTTCTGCTTCTTTCTCCCCTTTTCCAGACAAGAGGACAATCTTCTTTACACCACTTTCTCTGGCTTGTTTGGTAAGCGCTTCGATAGCATCAAGTGCTCCGGGAACGGCTAAATCTGGCTGGAATGTGACGTACATTTTATCTATTCCTTCCATAGCTCTTGACCAGGTACTATGATTTTTCCAATCAAAAGCAGGAGTTGCATTTCTGGAGCCTACTCTTACATTTTGATCCAACTTTTGGAGGCGTTCTACAACTTTGCGACCGGTCTTACCGGTCCCACCAATCACTAAAATGTTACTTTTCATAGTTATTTTGTTTTGTTGATGAGACAAAACTGGGCTGGGTTCGTAATGAACATTTGTCTTAAAAGGAGTATGATTTGTTCGAAAGGGATTACCCTTTTATTTCACTGGGACGGAAGCCAAATTTCTTCGCAAAGGCATTGGAAAATGAGCTTAGGCTATCATACCCTACATGCCAGGCAGCTTCCTGGATTGTCATTTTTTGGTTTCTGATCAGATCGTTTGCTTTGTTCAATCGCTCATTTTGGAGATACTTGAATACAGGGACACCGAACAATTCCTTGAAATTCTTCTTTAGCTTGAACGTATTGAGCCCAATTTGCTTCGAAAGTTCTGATAATGATGGAGGAGACTCAAGGTTTTCCATTAAGATCTCTTTGGCGCGTTGGAGACTAACTCGTTCATCAGCCGGGATGGTTTCTTCGGACATCTCGGAAAGTTGACCAAAGAAATGGGCAAGTAAGGTTGTCATTTGACTCCTGAAGAACATCATCTTGGTTTTACCATCATATTTCATGTGAAATACTTGATCTATAACAGACTGCATTTCAGGCGTCATAAAGAAATTAGGTCCTTCGACGTAATGGTCTGCGGGGTTAACCAGGTGATGAAGCATTTCTCCAAATAGATCTCCCTCTTGATTTGGTAGTTTATTGAGATGACTAACTGCGGTTGCTATTACTATACATTTAAGCGGCTTTGAAGCCGAGACTGTATGAACAAATTCCACTTTTTCATCGGCATAAAAGGAGAGAGCCAAACCCTTTGTGCGATTGAAGGTCTTTTTCTTTTCTCCATAATGCACTGAAAGGTTTACATCACCAGACCCATAGCAGGCAATTGCGATGACCGGTTCGTCAAAGAGACATGAATCAACTGAGGGTTGGTCAGCGTTGGCTTCCTCGACTAGTATCGTGAAGTCATTGATGTCAATGATGTCCCTGGTCATTTCTTTATTTACAATAAATAGTGACTAAGATAACCAACTCCTCGAGGATCATCATCCCTCCAATTCCTTAACCCATTTGCTCAACGTGATGGTAAGGGAATCATTCACTATGGGCTTGCTGATGAAATCATCCATTCCAGCCTCATAGCATTTTTCTTTATCAGCCTTCATAGAGCCAGCAGTGATTGCGATAATTGGGGTTCTTTTTTCTGTCTCCATTTCCCTGATCTTTCTCGTTGCATCGTAACCATCCAATTCTGGCATTTGCACATCCATTAGAATGACATTTGGCTTTTCATTTGAAAACATGTCTACCGCTTCACGTCCATTTTTTGCCTCTAGAATTTTCGAATTAGGCAGTGCTTTT
>JANQEC010000170.1 GCA_028278585.1 Cyclobacteriaceae bacterium
TGACCAGGCCACGTCTTTTACCATTACTTCGTTCGCCGAGACTGTTGTGGATACTTCAACTTCAGTAGCCGATATTTTTCCGTCAACGGCAAGTTTCGAAGTGGGATCATTGACTCCAATACCTACATTACCTTCTGCGGTTATTTCGGTAGCATTTGCTCCATTGTTCCAGAGTTCCATTTTTTCCAGTTGATGATTGTAAAAGATGCCACCACCAAAATCTCGGCGCGTTGTGCTTGTCAGATCTTCATCCGAGAAAACAATTCCTCCCCAGGTACCAGTACTGGATCTAATGGTCATTCCTGCGCTATGCTGATCATCGTAAATGACAAGTTCATCATAGTTTGGATTTGCGACACTTGATTGCACGGTTCGACCAACAGTCAGATTTCTTTCAAACTGACTTATTTTTTGATTGTTTTGTATCGATTCGACATTGGATTGCTCTGATGTTTTTTTGATTCCAAGCAATCCCTGCGAAGCTACATCACCTTCTTGCATATCCATTCCAGCCGTTGTGACGACAATTTTCCAACGACTATAATGCTCCGCTTGAGCGTACAGTCGATATCTTATTTCTGGATATCCTCCTCTTGAACCAACTTGTTCTCCTTCATCAAATCGCAAACCAAAATATCCTGCCAGATTACCCCTTGATTCTATTATTCTAATTTGCTTTGTACGGTGACCAGCTTCGATATAATATTTTACATATCCACTATTATAGTAGTTTGAATAAGCCTCAACAAAAAAACCTGTAGTGAAAGTCCAATGATGGGTATTCAACGTAAAATTCGCGATCTCTCTTTCTTTCGCCTGAGTTTGTGCCGCTTGGACTTGACCTACGGAAGCGATTTGGAAGTCTCCTATTTTGGTGATGCCATCGACGGTGAGAAATGCATTATCAGGGGTAGCATTGATGCCGACTTGAGACGAGGTCGTGCACTTTCCCGGTTCGGTGTTACAATCCCAATCTGCAAAAGTGGGTGATATTCTGAATACAAGAGAATATATCAAAATACAGAATAGTAGTTTTTTTGGCATATTCTTCCTTTAGTTTTGATTTTCTAGTTTCGTGATTCGGGATTGAAGTTGAGTAACAGTTTTCTTTAATTCTGAGTTTTGCTTGTTCTGCTCAATCAAATGCAGGGTTAATTCTTCTATTTTGGCTAGTAACTTAGCCTGCATTTCACCGATGTTCACGCCATTTTTTTTGACTTCATGTTCCGAAGGAATTCCAGGGAGATGTTTGTTTGCCTTTATGTAAGTTTCTGTTTCAGGTAGGGATTTTAGTTTGTAGTCATTTTCGAAAACGTAATCTGGCCAGTCCCTGACTTTGACCTCTACTTCAGTTGTTTTGATATTATCAGCTAATATTGATCCTTCCACGTGAAGTTTAGCCTGGGGGGATGCTGTCCCTAATCCTAAGTTACCATTAGAATCAATTCGCATTTTTTCAGAAAAACTGGTGCTTGAGGAGGTGCTTAAAATGATCGGTTTGCCGTTGTAGGCATTGATACCAATAGCACCGGAATTAGCATGTACATTACCAATATGAGTGTCGTTGATAATAAACCTCATTTGAGATTCATTATTGTTTCTCATGTAGATAGCATTTTCATTATCAGCGTAAATTACACCGTTTGATCTCAGAGATCCATTGACGTCCAACGAAGCTGAAGGAGTTGTGGTTCCGATTCCGACAGGACCGCCGTTTAGAAAACTGCTTCCATAAGATCTTATTAGAGTGGTCAACGCACCTTCATTGTACATCCTAAGAAGTACCCCTTCACCCCCAACACTTCCTGCCCTCTCAACAAAATCCAATAATCTGTTGGTTGAAGTGGAGCTTTCAAATACTACAAATGCATGTGCATCAGAATGACTTCGAGATTTTATGGCGAGGTTCATTGCACCAATATTATTACCGGTCGGATTGTTAATATGTAAACTGTACCCAGTGGTTACCTTTTGGCTTGTTTGGCAATATGCTGCGTTACTGTTGCAATCCCAATCTGCAAGTAATAACGTACATTGCAGAACAAAAATGATTATTAAGATAATTGAAACTAATGTTCTTTTCATGTTTTCTTCCCAATTAATTGTTTTCTAAATTGACAAGACGCCGTTTAAATTCATTGATATCAATAGCTTGATTGGTAACTATCTTTTTGAGTTCATTGTTCACTTTATTTTGCTCAATCAAATGCAGGGTTAATTCTTCGATTTTGGCTAGTAACTTAGCCTGCATTTCACCGATGTTCAC
>JANQEC010000225.1 GCA_028278585.1 Cyclobacteriaceae bacterium
GAACAGCATCAACACCCGGAATCTCAGAAATTTCTTTGGGCTTAAGCTGTGCATAGCAGCCTATGATTGTGACAAAACTTTCCGGAGATATCTTCTTTGCTTCTTTAACGATTTTGCGACATTTCTTGTCTGCATTTTCTGTAACAGAACAGGTATTGATAATGAATATGTCAGGTTGATTTGAAAAATCTACTTTCTTGTATCCTTTATCTTCGAACATCCTGGAGATGGACGAAGTTTCTGAATAATTGAGCTTGCATCCAAGTGTATAAAAAGCAACTTTTTTCATTGAGGGTGCAAAAGTAGGGATTGATGGCGTACTTATCGAGTAATTGGGTAATCGACCTTATCTACTTTTCGTTCAATAAGCTTTTCGATTCGATTCATTTTGTAGTTATCATCCTTCGTTATCAGGGTGATGGCAACTCCACTGGTCTTAGCCCGAGCCGTCCTTCCGATTCGATGAACATAGTCTGCTGCGTCATTCGGAACATCAAAATTTATTACAAGGTTGATGTCTTTGATGTCTATTCCTCGACTTAGTACATCTGTTGCGACAAGAATTCTTAATTTTTTCGCTCTGAACTTTAAAAGAATTGCTTCACGCTCTTCTTGCTCAAGCATTGAAGATATGCCTTTTGCATCGAGCCCGGCCTTTTTCAACCCCTTTACTATGTCAGAAACTTTCTTTTTAGTCGAAGTGAAAACCAAAATACTTTCGAAATCAGTATATCTGCCGATCAATTTGCTTATAAGTTCGATCTTGAATGGCTCCTGTACTCGATAGGCTTCCTGGCTTATTTTTTCTGAAGGTTTAGCAATTTCCAACGTAATTCTGGTGGGATCATTGAGTATACTTTTGGCCAGCTTTTGAATTTTGGGTGCCATGGTAGCACTAAACATGGAGGTTTGCTCAAGGTTTGGCAAGTATGTTATAATCTTTTTGATGTCATCATAGAAATTCATATCCAACATTCGATCAGCTTCATCCAAAATCAAATGTGAAACATTATCAAACTTCACATAGCCAAGGTTCAGGTGTGATATTAGTTTTCCAGGTGTGGCTACTACAATGTTACTTCCCTGTGTAAGTGCTTTTTTCTGTTGTGCGAAATCCTGACCATCACCACCTCCGTAGATCGCTATTGAATGAACAGGAAGGAAATAAGAAAATCCTTCGATTTGTTGATCAATTTGAATTGCAAGTTCACGAGTTGGAACCACAATTAGCACTTTAACTTCCTCACTCGGATTATTTGCCAGGTAGTTCAGGACTGGTATTACAAAAGCAGCGGTTTTGCCAGTTCCCGTCTGAGCACACGCGATGAGATCTTTCCCATTTAATATGGCGGGGATAGCTTGCTCCTGAATTGGTGTAGCCTCAGAAAAGCCCATGTGGGAAATGGCATCAGAAAGCTCAGTATTTAAATCGAATTCGTTGAAATTCATCGGCGGCAAAGATGGTGAAATGAACAATTGATTATTGCATTAAACGAAAAAATCTCTTGCCGGATTGCAAGAGATTTTAAGTAATGGGATAATTCTTTTTTTAGCTTAACCAGCCATTTGAAATTCCTTTTTTCGCTACATAAACTAATCCAATACCTATAAGAATGATCATAATCGGCATTACAATGCCACCAGGGCCAAAGGCATCTGTAGATCCACTCATGAAGAAAGCATAAGTCATTTGAGCCAAAATGCCCACCAGTGAAACGACTAAAACAAGGTAAGCCGATTTTTTCTTAATGAGAAGTAGAATGCTTCCAATGGTGCCACCAAATACCGCAATGGCAAATGCTGCTGTAACCCAGGCAGGGTACTCAATGCTATACATGGCCTGTTCAGCCTCCGGTAAAGTAGCTAATTTTTCAGGAGTCATGTATGCCTGATCCAAATAAGCCTTCACGCCCATACCATTCCAAACTACTGCTACAGCGCTCACTATCCAGAACCAAACAGGGGGTTTTATAGAATCACTTGTCATAATGTTAGGTTGTTGATTTGAATTGAAAGATACGGAATTCCATATTTATTCTTCATTCGATTGTAGATGAAAAAACATTCTTTTTATATTCCCGCTATGAAACTGCCAATTGCAATTTTTCTCATTTTAAGTCTGCTATATGCAGAAGGCCAAATCCTCAAATCAGGAAGATGGACCGGTGAAATTTCATATGTAAAACACAACGTCCCGTTTCAATTCGAAGTAATTCCTACAGGAGAAGAGGTTCCTGAAATAGTATTCATCAATGGACGTGAGCGGAGGTCTGTAAAAAATGCAACTATCAAAGAGGACAGTATTTTCATCCCGCTTGATCCTTTTGACGTAATCATTAGAGCGAAATTTGGAGCTATGTCGTTGACCGGAGAATATTTTAAAAATTATAGAAATGCAAGTATGCCATTGCGTGCAAATTTTGGAGGAGTAAGGTTTGCAAAAAAAAGTACTCGATCTACTGCTCAGATCGAGGAAAAATGGAAAATGACATTCAGTCCGGATTCACCTTCAATGAGTAATGGTGTTGGACTTTTCAAACAGGTAGGAGACCTGGTTACAGGCACAGTTATTTCTGAAACAAGCGACTACCGATATTTTGAAGGAATTATAGATGGGGATTCAATGAAGCTTTCATCATTTGACGGAGCACATGCATTCATGATCCTTGGAAAAAAAACGGGGGCGAAGAAATGGGAGGGTGAAATTGTATTTGACAATAATTACGCTGAAACATGGATCGCAGAATATGATCCAAAAGCTGAATTGGTAGATCCTTTTGAGATCGTGAAAATAGAAGAAGGTACTCACAAGCCGTATTATGACCTTTTGGGTGCTGGAAGTGGTAAAAATTCTATTGATCCCTCAAAGTACGAGGGAAAAGTACTCCTCGTTCAATTATTTGGAACCTGGTGTCCCAATAGCCATGATCAAACGAAATACCTTGTGAATTGGTACAACAAGAATAGCGATGAAAGAGTAGCAATTCTTGCTTCTTCCTATGAAGCGAACTACTCCCAGGAATACGGTTTGCAAAGGCTTGAGCAATACAGGGAAGCGAATAACATCCCATATGACCTTGTGCTTGGAGGTCGCCTAAGCAAAACAGGAGCTGCAATGTCTTTGCCATTTACAGATAGGATCAAAGCATTTCCGACCTTAGTTATCATAGATAAAAAAGGGTATGTGCGGTATGTTCATAGTTATTTTAATGGTCCGGCCACGGGAAAATACTATGATGCCTTTGATGAAAGGTTCAATCAAATTGTAGATGAGCTTTTAGCAGAATAGGATAAATGAAAGACATAGAAGCGAAAATGATCTGGAATTAGGCAGATGTCTCCTCTAGCAGCTGAATCGAATCGTCAGAGATAAGAATCGCGAACTCTTCTTCACTGCTATTCAGTGAATTGTTATGAATAACCCACTGTTTAGTTACTGCCAATACCTGGCCTTTCCCATAATCACTTTCAACCATATCTCCGACTTGAATCCTCTTCATATCAATTCGGTCTTATTGGTTAAAAACTAAGCCTGAAAGGTCGGAAAAAAAGATCAAAAAGCTAGTAAAAAAAACAGGTTTGTAGACCTTTTATAGACCTTTTGTGAACCAGGCGATATTTAAACTACATATTAATCGTCAATGACTTTCGTACAGAAAATTCTCCAGGTAGGGTAAACAATTGTTCTGTCTTTGCTAATCCATTCTCCTACCCAATTAAATCCTTCGTTTTTTATGTTGGAAAAAGTGATTTTATAGTCTCCTTCAAGGCCATTGGGGGCCCTTTGATCTCTGTACAGAACAATGTTTCCATTTTCTGTTTTACCACCTTCCCAGCTAGGTAACGTAGTACTTGGAGCTACTTGTGAAAAAAAGTGAACGTACCACCGACTACTGTCAGCAATAAATTGACGAATACTGCCGGTATAGCCTCCGTCGGCCTTAAGCGTTTCGTCTTGAACCGCCATGCCATTCATGATGTACTTAAAGGTCCATAACATCGAAAGTGTATCGGCCCATGTGGATTGATCTACACGAATCACTGATTTACAATTGCATCGACCTATTAACTCAGCATAATCTGCTACCTGTGGTGGAGCTTCTGGATTTAATTTCCCAAATGGATATTTATCTGAGGCTTCATAATCATACTGACAAAAAACATTGAATGATATAAGAATAAGGAAAGGGGCTAAACTCTTCATGATTTTAATTTCATGAAAGAAAGGCTTCAAAAAAGAAATAGACTAATATTTTGCAGCTAGCACTATCGGTTTTGCAGTAAACTATAGGGAACTCTCCTTGATCCGGGTTTTTAATGTTTTAATTCCGGAACGGGAAATGGGCAGCTCCCGCTCATTTTGAAGTCGGACGGTTGACGATTCAAAGTTTATTTGATCTACGTATTGAAGGTTCAGGAGAGCTCCCCTGTGAACACGGATAAAGCGAAAGGGCTTTAACTGCGCTTCTAATGCTTTCATACTCTTTCGTAAGGTATAGAAATGATGCTCGGTATGAATTCTTACACAATAGTCATCTGCCTGGATCCATATGATGTCACATAATGCTATAGGAGTTATCTTATTGCCAGTTTTTATGCTTAAAAATGGCTTTTCCTTTTTCGATTGCAAATTCTTCACCAACTCTTCTGAGGTCCGTGTTAGGCTAACAATTTCCGCCTTCTGAGCTTTCACCTTTACGGTTTGGAAATATGTGTTTAACAGAATTGCTATTGTCACATATGCCATAAAATAAGTCAGCCCTTTTTGGAATGTGAAAAACACTAAGAATTCGCTTATTATCGAAATATTCAGCTCCAGGTTTTGTCTCCACATTGAAATTAGGCTAATTAATGCAACAGAAACAAGGACAGAAAGTGTAGCAGCTATAAAAATGAGCGTATAACTTCTAAGGCCCAGGTTTGTATTTTTTAGTTGATGCCATACAAATATTCCAAATGGCAGGCCCATTAGTCCCCAAATGAACCAATTGATTGATTGTGACTTTAGAAGATGACCCAGGAGAACCGGTTCCGGAGTTAATTTAAATGTGTTGATGTAATATCGTTGCTGGACTGCATCGAACAAGATCAAGCCTAGAATGATTAGTAAGATTAAGAGACTACTTCGTTTGGCCATCACTCTAAAGAACAGATTTTAGAGAGAAAAACCTAACAGCTCCTCAAATCTTATTACATACCGACAAGAATGAAGGGTGCCCAATAGTATGGGCTGTTGTACTCATCAGAATTCAACAATGTTAGCTTCGCTCTTCTTAATGCAGTATTGTATCCATGATGATCGTTGTTCAGGTTGTATTTGTAAAATTCGATCATCATTTGGGAGGTAGATGCATCTGCTACTTGCCAAAGCGAAACGATGATATTGTTTGCTCCAGCATATTGCAGAGCTCGACTTAGTCCTACAATTCCTTCACCCTTAGCAACTTTCCCCAAGCCTGTTTCGCATGCCGAAAGCGTAACTAAATCGGCGTTAATTTTCAAATTGTAGATTTCTCCTGCATATAAACTACCATCTTCATCCTGTCCTGGATTGAGAAATATTCGAGACAATGCAGGCTCTGATTCATTGACCAGTCCATGCGTGGCAAAGTGTAAGAATTTGTATTTGTTTAAGTCTTCCAGTTTCAGGTTGGATTCACTTGCCTGGTTTTTTGTACGAATTTCACATTGTCCGTTTGCTCCCATAAACAAATAGCGAATTTCCATTATTTCCTCTTCAGACCCTGGAAGAGTTGCCATTCGAATCTCATTTTGGCTGAAGTCAATTGGCGCAACAAGTAAAATTTCGGCACTTGACTTACCATCTTCTACATCCCGGTGGGAAAACAAGGTGGCAGAATAGTCATAAGAGACCCCATAATCTCTAATTAAGAATTGTGATGAGAGATAATTTTCACCTTCACTTTCTGCATCAATCAATGCCTCAAAAGGAATGGTACCAAGTACTCCATCAGGGAGAATGACCAATTCATTAATGGTTGAAGGCAGTTTGGGAATCAGGTAACTGTACAGGTTTTTAGAAGAATTGATGAATGTGGATACTACATTGTACTTGATTGCATTTCGAATGCTCTTCGCGCTTTTATCGAAAGATTCATCTTTTGATTTTCTAACGGCTTTGATGCCCTTTTTAGTAACAATAAAAATGAAGATTTCCTCAACTCCAATGAAGTAGGATAAGAGCGCCATTTGGTCATTAAGTTTGGCCTGGATTTCACTCAATGACGAGAGGTTTGTACTGTACTTGAGGTTGTAATAGTCCGGATAGTTGGTTTCTAGTCCTGAAATAAATTCCCGGTATTCATTTTGATATAGGAATAACAGATCTTTTAGTTCTTGATTGTCTGTATTTTCCGGCTGAGCCAGCTTCTGCTCAATATAAGAAATCTCATCTTTGAGACTATCCTCAAGACTCAGTAAATCTTGAGGTATCCCGGAGAATTGCTTTGCCTTCGTTTCTGTGATTGCTTCCAGGAGTACAGAAGATTTACTTCTTTCACAAAATTCAAACGCAGTTTCCAAGTAGGCCTTCTTTTTAAAAGTCTCTTCACTTAAGGTAAGGGATAGCTTAATTCCATTTTCATACACATCCTTGGAAATTTCTCCTAGTTTCAATTTGTCTTGTTCGTTCAATCGCTGTCTTCTTATGATCGAAACCAGCTCGTCACAAAGCTTATAGGTATCGATAGCTCCAGTCAGATCTTTGGTATTTAAAGTCTTCTCGAAATGGAGGGCTTCAAGTGCTTTTGCTTTCGCCTGAAGGCTAGATAGCAGGATGTCAGCGTTGAAGTAATCTTCAAGGGAAGGAAGATCATATAATTCCGTATAACTTTTTCCGGCAAAGTTTGAGTAGATGGATTGTTGATAGAATTCAACAGCCAGTTTGAAATCGTTATTTTTTTGATGGATTCTGCCGATAAGAAAATACGTGTTTGCTACATCCGGATGCTTTTCACCAAACAATTCGATGTAAAGCTGAAGTGCTTCATTTTGTGTAAGTAGTGCTTGATCTAATTCTCCTTTTTCTTCATGGATTAAACCAATACTGGAGAGGACAAATGCCTTGTTTGGGTGATTTCCCTGGTATTTCTGATCGTAGATTACTTTCACCTGGTTGAGCAGATCAAACGCCTGATCGTAGTTCTCCTGGGTAGAATTGGCAAATGCCATGTTTGTTAAGACCAATGCAGTCTTTCTGTCATTGGGTCCCAATGTATTTTCATAGATCTTTTTTGCACGGTTGAAATAGATCAGTGCCTGAAGAGGTTCCTCCGCCTGGTAAACCAACCCAAGGTTGTTAAACGAATCCCCAACTTCGACAGCATCTTTGCCGATCAGTTGCCGTCGAATACCTAGGGCTTGTTCATGGTACTGAAGTGCAAGTGTTTTGTTCCCATTGTTCCAATAAACAAGGCCCAAAGCATTGAAGCAATTGGCTTTTTCGATGGTATCGCCCTCTCCAAAAAGCTTTTCAGCATTTTGTAGATTCTCCAGGGCTTCATCATTCCTGCCAAGGTTTAAAAAACTCAGACCAAGCAGTGTTTGAGAGCGAGCTTTTAAGGATGGTGAACCTTTTGCTTCAGTAGTGACATATTCAAGTGTGTTTTCAGCAAGGCTTTTGGCGCGGAATGGATCTCCGTTCAAAAGCATACAGTCAATCATTTCGAGATGTGTCTCTACATAAGAGAGAATTGCATTCTGCTCCAGGAAAACCTCACCTGCCTGTTTATAGAGATCATAAGATGTTTCGTATTGACCATTTTGTTTAGCCTCCTCTGCTTGTTTAAGCAAGGAACCCTGAGTTGATCCGGAAAAGACAACGATGAGGCAGACAGAAATGGTTAAGATGTATTTCATACTAAAGAAGTATACAAGTCAAATTTAAAACTTGTATATGTAGCTAAGGCTAAATACTTCATCTCTTGTTAGCCCATCCGGATTAACACCCCGATCTACTAATTTTATTCCTTGTATTAGCTTTATACTGCTGTTTACGTCAAATTGATATCCAAAGGTACCGATTACAGATAGGGCAAGTCCTAGCGTCCCATCAAGATCTTTTCTATGCTCTTCTCTATCCGGTGTTGCTGGTTTAAGAACGTTATCCTTAGTTATTCTATAAATATTCAATGCTCCGAGAGTAAAATTGAAGTTTGTGAACTTGAAATTTCTTTCTATTCTAAGCATTACATCTGTCCCTCGCTTTAAATGGATACCCGTGTCGTACCTTCTAACATATTCTCTTCCTTCGGCCAATTGAGCATCGGTGGAGCCAAGTCCGGGATACGCAGGAAAACCACCCCAAATGAATTCATTTCCATTTTCAGTAAACGCAACTTGAATTCCAGTGGCAAACAACCATTTTTGATTGATCATTGACAAGCCCGCAATACCATCATATGATCCAAGACTGGTTTGATAGTACATGTGTAAAGGAGTGGCTTGTCCGTTTGTAAATTCATTATTTACCTTGGCATTTGAATCATTGGTTGGAATTTTGGCTCCAAGTGTGCCATTATAGCTCCATTTATTAGTCGTTTTGAGATTAGTAGTATAACTGATAGAAATATCACCCAAACCTGCATTTTCACCAAGGTTACCCTTAATCCATTGATACGGAAGTTTAACTTGTAAAGAGCTTCTATCAGTAATAGCTAAATTGAAATCAACATTTGCAGCATAAATTATCGGACTTATAAGACTGGTACCTCTATAATAGTTGAATTCAATGGATCGTAATTTAATGGCGATTCTTTTGCTGTAATTCTGGTCAGGTTTCATGGCACCCATGGTACAAAATCCGGCATCACTACAACCTTGCGTATAGCCGCTGATTATTGAAATAACGAAAAGCAGAGTAACGGTCAACCTCATTTGATCTTGGCCTTGTTTACTATATACAAGTATACAAAAACCCAAAACACTTATTTAATGAACTGTGAGGTTGTCTACCTTTTGTCAACTTCTGACACTCCTTTTTACCCTATCTCCCAAAGAATGAGGGTTTTTGAGAAAAAATACCCTTCGATTTAAACCTTTTTAAACCTGGCTAGTCAAAGAAGCCAAAATCAATAAAAAAACGAATCGAAATATTATGAAAAAGTTATTTATTCTAACCGTTCTTTCAGCATTCATTCTCAGCTCCTGCAGCGATGATGATTCAAGTCTTGACACCGATATTCTTGAGCAGCTGGATGTGGACTCTGAAGCAGCTTTGGAGTCAAACTTTGAAGATGTAGATGTATTGGCTGAGGCTGGTATGTTGGAACTAGATGCTGGTAGGGCTGAACGAGATATTCTACTAGAATGTGCCACTGTTGATAAGGATACTGAAAATAAAACCATTACGATCACTTATCCAGCAGAGGGCTGTGTTGGTCCCAGAGGAAGAGTAAGAAAAGGAACAATTGTCATTGAATATAACGAAAGAAGATTGATTCCTGGAGCTTTTCGCAGAATCACGTTTGTAGATTTCTTTATCGATGATGTGCAGGTGGAAGGAACACGAACACTCACTAATACATCTGAAGAGCTTAGTGACCGCCCGGAATTTACAGTTGAGCTGGTAGGTGGAAAACTAACATTCCCAGACGAAACATTCGCTACTCGGGATGCGAGTCATGTCAGAACATGGATTAGAGCAAACAATCCATTAGAAGATGAAACAGAAGTGACCGGCGAAGCAAATGGACAAAGAAGGGATGGGGTGAGTTATTCAATAGAAATCCTGGAGCGTTTGGTTTATAAGCGAGCTTGCAGACTTGAAGGAGTTTTTATTCCAGTACAAGGAATTAAGCAAATTACGTCTGGCGACGATGTAGCAGTAATCGACTTTGGTGACGGAACATGTGATAACCTGGTAACTATCACAATCAATGGTGGAGAGCCCGTTACTAAAGAGATCAATCATCGCGGAAGATAAATCTCTTAGGTTAATTTCAGGTAGGTAAAGCCCCTCAATTTCCGGAAGGAGAGAAGAGGGGTTTTTCAGTTTACTTCTGTAAAAACGTAAGCAATGATATTGGCTCCCATTTTCAGTGCTTCTTGCCGCAATTCTTCAGGATCGTTGTAGATGGCCCGATCTTCCCATCCATTCCCCAAATCACTTTCATAAGAATAAAAACAAACCAGCTTGCCTTCATGGATGATTCCAAATCCTTGTGGAGGCTTTCCATCATGTTGATGGATCTTCGGAAGTCCTTCCTCGAATTTGAATTTCAGGTTATAAATAGGGTGATCGAAAGGGATTTCAACGAAATCCAGTTCCGGGAATACTTTCTTCATTTCAACCCTGATAAATGGATCAAGACCATAATTATCATCAATGTGAAGAAAACCTCCAGCAGTGAGGTAGCTCCTTAAATTATCTGCTTGCGATTGAGTGAAAACCACATTGCCATGACCCGTCATATAGACAAATGGATACAAAAATAAATCCGGGCTTCCAACTTCAACAATATCCTCCGATTCATCAATATTCGTATTCAGATTGTCATTACAGAACTGAATTAGATTAGGCAGGGCCGTTTTATTTGCATACCAATCGCCACCGCCATCGTATTTGAGTTTTGCGATTTTTAATGGCTGACCGACCAGGACAAGCCCAACCAGCATGATTGAAAAAGCGAGAATATTTTTTAACATAGAAGTTGTATACCGTAAAATTAGAAAATAGTTCTACTCAAAAACTTCAAACAAAGGATTTCCAGTAGTGTTGCTTGGCAATGAAACATTTAACAACATTGAAATTGTTGGTGCTATATCCGTTATGGCCACCTTTCTTACAGCACTTCCGGAAGCAATACCCGCACCGAAGAAAAGGATCGGTACATGCGTATCATTTGTATTCCCTGATTCATGCGTTGTTCCTTTTCGCCCCCAATCGTCCCAGATAAACCCAGGAGACATTCTCATGAGAACGTCTCCTGATCGCTGAGTATTATATCCATTTTGAAGTAGAATTTTGTGATAATCAGTTCCGTTTCGCTTGCTAATTTCTGAAGAGGCGTATGCTTGTTGCACATTTCCCATGGTTAGAGCTATTTCACGAACTTTATCCTGGACTACAACAAAATCCATTTTTTTGTCATTGATCAATCCTCTGTTGAGAAAAATTTGGTTGTTGGAAACATTTGATATCCACTGGCCTTCTCCTAAAATTTCCTTAACAGAATTGTTGAGTTTTTCTTTCCATTTTTTGGCAGAGATGTATCCTCCGGGAAGCTTATTGTCAATTTGAAATTGAGGAACATTTGCTACTCCGTGATCGGCAGTTAGAAACAGGAGGTAGTTATTTCCAAAATTGTTTTCAAGGTATTCGATAAGTCTTTTTAAATCTAAATCAAGCCTCAGATAGGTGTCTTCTAATTCAATTGAATTGGGACCAAACGCATGTCCGACGTAATCTGTTGATGAAAAGCTGATAGCCAGGAAATCGGTGAAACTATCTTCCCCCAGCTCTTCTCCTTCAATTGCAGCAATTGCCATTTCCAATGTCAGTGTATTACCATAGGGTGTTTCCCGAATCAGATCAAGCCCTTCTTCTTTTACTATTTCTGATAAATTGTAAGGAAAAGTAGGGCGATCCTTGCCCTTAAAATTCCGTTCGTATTCATTGTCATCAGAAGTACTTTCAACATAGTCATCGATTGGCAGGAGTGTTTCCCAAGTATTGTCCATGTATTTGGCTACTAATTTTTGCTTGTTGAATTTAACCACCCAATCAGGCAATGCCTCTTTGTAATAAGAACTCGTCATAAAATCACCAGTTTGAGTGTCCATCCAATATGCACCATTCGGATTGTGACCACCTGGCAAAATAGCTCCTCGATTTTTTATAGAAACACTGACCACTTTGGATCTGAAATTTGAAAATGAACGGAGTTCGTCAGTGATCGTTGAGGAAATCAAGTTTTTTGGTGAATATTTACCATTCCTTTCAGTTCCTCCAATGGCCTGTACATCAAGATCAGAAACACAATTGGTCATCAGATTTTTCTCCCGGATGTACCAATCATTGGCAATAATCCCATGATCAGATGGAGTAGTGCCTGTATAGATAGATGCATGTCCGGGGCCAGTTTTAGTTGGAACGTAATTGTAATGGACGTTTTTATAAAGGAATCCATCGTTCATCAATTTCATAAATCCTCCATCAGAATATTTGGAATGAAACCGATGTAAATATTCCATTTTCATTTGATCCACTACGATTCCAACCACGATACGCGGGTTTTCTTTTTTTTGTGAACTTAATGAAAGGCTTAGAAGTAGGAGGAGGAATGTTGTTACTCTCATATCCAAAAAAAAATCTTACGGCGAAGGTATAACGTGGATTTAAATTTTGTACTCAATCCAGCTATTGTGTTGATTCGTCGAGTTATGGTTTCAGATGCAGGTTTTCTTCGGAATTAATGATTATACTGCGGTGAGTTATTGTCGTGACTTCTTGAGTGAAATCCTAAGCGACAGACCAGCATGGAAATAGAACTCGCTTCAATTTATGACTTGATTGGAGCCAATAGAAATGAACCTAAATCCGAAAGATCATTTTCTTATCGATAAGAAGATGTCTCGCAAATCCCAAAAGAACGTTCACCATGCCTAAAAAAGAATCTTTAAACAGGGTATCTGAAACTCAATTGGAACAAGCTAATGATTTAGGTCTCAGGATGTCTGAGGTAATGGATAATGCAACCGATTTAATTCAAAGTTGTGATACAGATGGATGCTTACTTTTTGCAAATAAATGCTGGCTTGAAACTTTAGGCTATACTGAAGATGAAATATATGGGATGAGTGTTTTGGATGTTATTCATCCTTTGTCCAAAGAACACTGTATAGAACTGATACAAAAGATCGATAAGCTAAGGTCCGTGAAAGATGAGGAAGTGTCACTGATCACAAAGAATGGCGAACAGCTTTTCACTACAGCAAATATTAACTGTCAATATGATTCAGACGGGACTCCAAAAGGCACTCAGGCGATTTTTAGGGATATATCCGCAACATGCTATGCCTGAACAAGAGAAAAAGGCATCCGAAGCGAGATACAAGCTTTTGGTAGAGGCAGCAAATGATGTTATATATCAAGGAGATCCCTATGGAAATCTTTTGTTCATCAATGAACTTGGAGCTGAACTTACAGGCTATTCTTTGAAAGAACTTTCAGGAATACACTTTAATCAACTCGTTCGTGATGACTATAAAGAACAAGTTGCAGACTTCTATTTGAATCAGTTTACAGAGAAAATTGAATCGACATACCTTGAATTCCCCATTGTGAAAAAGGATGGAACGGAGCGATGGGTAGGACAAAAGGTTAGCATGTTGAAGGATAACAAGGACCTCCGGATAATAACCGGTTTTCTTGGAGTCGTGAGAGACATAACTGAAAAAAGAGCTATTGAAAAAAGCCTGATTGATAGCAAAAACGAGCTGGAAAAGCGAGTGAAGGAACGAACAGCAGAATTGCTAGAAGCCAACGATCGCCTTCAAATAGAAGTTGAGGGAAGGAAGAATATGGAAAAATACCTTCATGAGTCTAAAAAGGAGTATGAACGAATATTTCAAAATGCGCATGATGCTATCGTCATTTTTCGCTCGGATGATGAGCGGGTGCTTGAGGTAAACCAACGGGCGTGTAAATTGTATGGAATAGACCGTCGTGAATTCATTGGAATGTCATTGGAAAAAATATCAACGGATATTCCCCACCGTAAAAGTTTGATTGAAATGACTATTTCCAGGAAAGATTATTCTCACTTTGAAATTGACCAGAAAACCCCTTCCGGAAAGAAACTGATTCTTGAGATTAATGCACTTCCAATTGTGTATATGGGTCAGAAAGCTATTCTGAGTATCAATAGAGATATCACTAAAAGGCATGAGCTTGATAAAAAACTTGAAATGGAGAAAAGGCAGAGGATAACTTCTTTGATTGATGGACAGGAAATGGAGAGGAGACGTTTTGCCAAAGAACTTCATGATGGATTAGGTCAAATGTTGACAGCTTCTGTACATCATTTGCGTAAGATCAAACGATTGGGAGAATTAAGTAAGGATCAGCAAAAGATCCTTAAGGAGACAGAAGAAATGAGTCAGCAAATTATCGAGGAGACGCGACGAATATCCAAGAATTTAATGCCTGCTGTACTTGAGGACTTTGGCTTATTCTCGGCACTTCAAAATTTAGTCAATTCTATAAGTGATATTTCACCTGCTGTTATTCTCTATGGATGCGAAACAACTCCAAGGCTTGATAAGGAAAAAGAAGTGTCACTCTTCCGAATTGCCCAGGAGGCGATAAACAATGCTATAAAATATGCGAAAGCAGAATCAATTGAGATAAAATTGACGAATGAGCCTCAAAGAATTATCTTGATTGTAACTGATGATGGAAAAGGCTTCGATATGGATACCAGTCGAACTTCTCCTAGCAATGGTCTTTCAAATATGCGTGAGCGAGCAGAAATTATAGGAGCCGATTTTACAATCACCTCCACAAAGAAAACAGGAACGGAAGTAAAGGTTATTTTGATTAAATGAAGAAAGTACGAATAATTCTGGCTGATGATCATACAATGGTTCGAAAAGGCATCAGATCAGCCATTACCAATGACTCTATTGAGGTGATTTCTGAAGCATCAACAGCAGAAGAAGTTCTTTCAATACTGGATAAGGAAGAGTTGGAGATGGTAATTACTGATATATCTATGCCTGGAACCTCGGGGCTTGAATTGTGTAAAATGATTCAAGAGAAATATCCCGGGATCAAAGTTTTGATCCTCAGTATGCATAAAGATCATGAATACGTCATAAAGGCTTTCGAGGTAGGTGCGATGGGCTATTTAACTAAGGATGCTGACGAATCTGAGTTTTATGCAGCCATTGAAATGGTTAGCAATGGAAAGAAATACCTAAGTCCTTTTGTTTCTGAAGTTCTCGCATCTCAACTTCTTAAGGGGGGGCAAGAAGCTCAGGTTGAAAAACTGACCTCCCGGGAATCAGAGATCCTATCAAAGATTGTGTTGGGGCAGAACAACAAACAAATAGCTAAAGACTTGTTCATAAGTGCCAGAACAGTTGATACCCATCGGACGAATATGATGCGAAAACTTCATGCAAGCAATGCCGCTGAATTAGTCAGGATAGCATTGACAAAAAAACTCGTCTGACGATTATTTCCTTTTCTACGGTAAATACCGTAGATAAAAATTACGTGAAAAACGTGATTGATCATTTTCTTAGGCAAGAATACATTTGTCAATTATCAATTGATAATAATTAGAGTGAGATTTTAACCAGCAAGCGAAAATTGGATTGCTCACTTCAATTGGATTTTTTAACCGTCAACTAATTGAAGTAATATGTCAACCAACAAATTAACTGCCCGCCTAGGCAAACCTATGTCCTATGAGAACCTCCTTTTGGATCATATCTGTCAAAAGGACAAAAATCAATGTCCTCTATCCATTGTGAATTTCACAATAGATCCTTTTGCGGTCTGAATACGCTACCAGTATTCTTCTTTGTATTAGTATATGTGTATAAGCGTTTATTCAGTTTTAATGTTCTAGCTAATTAATCAATAATAACTAAATGATCAAAACAAGAGCAGTAGGGAGCGTAAAATTCAGTCAGAAAATTCAACTAGGATTTTTAGTTCTGATTGGAGTGTTTGTTGTTAATGGTATCTACATCTGGGTTACACTTAGTGAGAGTGTCCGTTATGTTTATGTCCAATCTAATGATCTACAACCAGCGGTTTCTGCTATCTCAGAATTTAGAGATATTATCAAAGATTCAAAAACATACAGCACCAATTGGGTATATGTAGGCACCTATGAAGGAGACAAAGAAAAACTCAGAACAATTCATACAGAGAATTATCCCAACGTCAAGCAAGAAATTCAGCGGTTGTATGGAAGTGAACTAATGTCGGAGTTTAAAGAGGAATTAGATAGCCTGCTTATCGATTTTGAACTAGTACTATCGGACCAAAACACCATTATGTCTTCTTTGATAGATTTTTCTGCCTATGAAGATGTAATGACCTTTTTTGAAAGTGAAGCTTTGGTGGAATATGGCATCATTCCTGGATGTGATGATCATGTTGAACGCCTGGATGATATAATTTCTGCTATTCAAAAACGATCAGATGAGTTCCAGGGCAGTACGCTTTCATCATTTAGTACTTTAAAAAGCTCGTTAATCGGTACAACTTTTTTTTCAGCCTTAATTGGTATTGCAACATCATTTGTCATCATCCGAAGCATGAAGCGTACGCTTGGAGGAGAGCCAGCCGAAGTTGCGCATATCGCAGATCTTATCGCACAAGGTAAGCTCAACATAAGTTTCAGCAATGACAAATACGAAGGTTTATATGGGAATATGAAATCCATGGCAGAGAAGTTGAAAGGAATCGTCGCAGAAGTTTATGGCGGTGCTGATGCAATCACTCATGCAAGTTCACAAATGTCTGCTTCTACTCAGTTGGTATCTTCAGGCGCAAGCGACCAGGCAGCTTCTTCTGAGGAAGTCTCAGCATCTATGGAGGAGATGGCAGCTAATATTCAACAGAATGCTGATAATTCTCAACATGCAGAAGAAATATCTGTGAAAGCTATGAAGGATGTTGAGAGAGGCAAGTCTGTTGTAGACGATACGGTGAATTCGATGAGGGACATTGCTGATAAAGTATCCATCATAAGTGAAATCGCCAGACGAACCAACATTTTAGCATTGAACGCAGCTGTTGAAGCAGCAAGAGCTGGTGAGGCCGGGAAGGGATTTGCAGTAGTAGCCGCAGAGGTTAGACGTCTTGCTGAAAACAGTCAAAAATCCTCCGTTGAAATTGAAGAGCTATGTAAGTCTAGTGTTGATATAGCCGAAGGTGCCGGACAGCTTTTTGCTGAATTAGTTCCTAACATAGAGAATACCGTTCAATTAGTAAGGGAAATAAACAATTCAAGCAAAGAGCAAAATTCCGGAGCAGAACAAGTAAATGGAGCCATTCAACAGCTAAACAATGTAACACAACAAAATGCTGCGAGCTCACAACAAATGGCATCTAGTTCAGAAGAACTTCTGAGACAGGCAGATGCATTGAAACAAACTGTTGGATTCTTTGATGTTGGTTTTGGACAGAATGATAAGCCAGATGATTCTGTCACAATACAAGAAGAAGTATCAAATGATCATTTTGTATCTGATACAGGTGTTCACGGAGGTGGTATAACCCTTGATCTTGAAGATGTAAGTGATCATGATTTTCAAAAGTTTAATTAATAACGAAATGGGAAATAAAATTTCAATTCTATGTGTAGATGATGAAGAACCAAACCTTTTCCTTTTCAAAGTGATTTTCGAAAAAAAGTATCAGGTAGTAACTGCTATTTCTGGTGATGAGGGATTGGAAATTTTGGAAAGTGATCACAATAAAATTGTGGCGGTTTTCAGTGATATGAGGATGCCAAACATGAGTGGTCTTGAATTTATCAAAAAAGCCCGTGAAGAATATAAACATATTGGTTACTTCATATTGAGTGGTTACAGTTTAAATAATGAGATCCATGAAGCAGTGGAGGATAAGCTGATCAGAAGATTTTTCACAAAACCATTTGATACGGATGAAATTGAGAATTGTATAGAGGAGCTTAGAAGTGAAAATAAAATACGTATGTAAAAAGTATGAAGATGAGATACGAAGCTTATTATGAAAATAGTCTGAACGCATAAATGCTGTTTAAAAACTAGTTAATCACTTTCATAATTATGCTTTGACAGCCGGCAGCAATGGGTGGGCCGCCGTATGGCGGCCCTTCACTAAAGCCGTTAAGAAATTAAAATGTAATCTTTCTTTAAATGTTTTCAACCGGCGACGCAGCGATGGATTATCCATTTTGATAATCCACTTTTCCGCCTCTTAGAAAGATAGAAACAAAGAAGATTTTTTTGCTAAGCTGGGGTTTCCCAGCAGATTAGGGTAACAGGATTGCACAAAGTTGCGATCCTGTTTAATTAAAATTCAGAGAATTTCAACCAGAAAAAGAAAAAAATGAGTTTCTCGAAACTTAAGCATTTTGCTTATATTAATTGTGTAAGAAGTACCACTATTTCATAGTGAGAAAGTCCTTACCTTAAGGGAATTATTATCATTTGATAATATATGAAATGAGATAGACAGGGCGAGTAAAAACTTGCAATGTCACAAAAACAAGATCTTATTAACCGCTAAAAACCAAGTAAATGATTAACCTAAGCCTTGAAAAATCAAACAGGCAGAATAGTCTGAATTTAATTCAATTTAGTCCTTAGATATACTGGCTTCTTTAGATAAATGCTCATGAAATTTTGAGCCTTAATTCACTAAAAAACTAAAATTTATTCAACGTTTAACTAGCTCCATACTTCATGGAATATGAAGTAATATTTCTTAGATTAAGTTGTTTAGTTGAATATGCGTTTATGAAATTTAAAATAGAAAATCTGACTGTCCTTTGTAAATGTTATGTCTACAAAATCGTTAGTTAGCCAGGCAGTGTCATAATTGCTAGTAGCATGGCATGTGGTTGACATGATTCCTTCAATTTATCAAACGCTTATATCGTAAATTGAAGTGAGTAATCGTTTCGGCTTGCTGGTTAAAGAGATCTCACTCTATATTCATTATCAATCGATAACTTAAGACAAATCTATTCTTTTAGATCAGTATTAAAGATGTATATATTCCCGATATTTTTTTAAGCAAAATACTTAATAAGTAGAAGGAATAGTGGATTTAACGTATAAGTAACTACGTTGAATTACGTAGTTAAGACTGTTATCCACTATCATGGAATAATGAAGAACAATCGTATAGCTATAGCTCAGAATTATGATTCTATTCCAGTTCTATCTCAGTATATAAATCAAAAAATATCATTTGAATTGTGAGTGGTTATTACCAAGTGGATTGATGAAAAAAGTATGTTAAGATCATAGTTTTTTTTCTTTGAAATATCTCAATCAATGCCTGTAATTTTGCGCGATGCAAGACAAGATCCTCATCCTGGACTTTGGTTCTCAATACACACAACTAATTGGTAGACGTGTAAGAGAATTAAATGTCTATTGTGAAATTCATCCCTTTAATCATTTTGAAATTACTCCTGAGACGAAAGGGATTATCTTGTCAGGCGGTCCTTGTTCTGTTCTGGATGATGGCTCTCCCGATGTAGACTTCAGGAAATTCGGAGACTTACCTACATTGGGCATTTGTTATGGAGCTCAACTATTGGTTAAGAATAATGGAGGCACTGTTGCCAAGTCGGATCATAGGGAATATGGAAGAGCGAACCTAAGTGAAGTTGATACACATTATGAGTTGTTGAAGGAAGTTGAGGTTGAAACCCAGGTTTGGATGTCACATGCTGATACCATCACGGAACTTCCTGAAAACTTTGAACTAATCACTAAAACAGAGACTATTCCGGTCGGGGGATTCAAAATAACTGGCAAGGAAACGTACGGTATCCAGTTCCACCCCGAAGTTACCCATACCACACAAGGAAAAAATGTACTGCGAAATTTTGTTGTACATATCTGTGGTGCAAAGCAGGATTGGACACCTGACATCTTTGTGGAGGATACAGTTAAAAAACTAAAAGATCAACTCGGAAATGATAAGGTGGTCCTGGGGTTATCCGGTGGAGTAGATTCCTCGGTTGCAGCCATGCTGATTCACCAAGCCATAGGAAAAAACCTGTACTGCATTTTCGTTGATAATGGACTTTTGCGAAAAAATGAATTCGAAGATGTTCTTAAATCATACGAAGGGCTGGGATTGAACGTCAAGGGAGTTGATGCGAAGGATCGATTTTATAAAGAATTGAAAGGGGAAACTGATCCTGAGGGAAAACGGAAGATTATTGGTAGGGTCTTCATCGAGGTGTTTGATGAAGAAGCACATAAAATTGAAAATGTAAAATGGTTAGGACAAGGAACCATCTATCCGGATGTAATAGAATCAGTTTCAGTGAACGGGCCCTCAGTAACAATTAAATCCCATCACAATGTGGGTGGTTTGCCAGAGAAGATGAAGCTAAAGGTGGTAGAACCCCTGAATACACTTTTCAAAGATGAAGTAAGAAGAGTAGGGAAAACATTGAACATTCCCGATTTCATTTTAGGTCGTCATCCGTTCCCCGGACCAGGTTTTGGTATCCGGATCTTAAGTGATATCACACCGGAAAAGGTCCGGATTTTACAAGAAGTAGATCATATTTTCATCAATGGACTTAAAACAGAAGGACTCTACGACGAGGTTTGGCAGGCCGGAGCAATGCTTTTGCCAGTTCAGTCAGTAGGAGTGATGGGAGATGAGCGGACCTATGAGAATGTAGTTGCTTTGCGAGCAGTGGCCAGCCTCGATGGCATGACAGCTGATTGGGTCCATTTGCCGTATGAATTTCTTGGAAGGATGTCCAATAAGATCATCAACCAGGTGAAGGGAGTGAATAGGGTCGTTTACGACATTAGTTCAAAACCTCCGGCGACTATAGAATGGGAGTAATCAATTACAAATTGTCAATTCGTAATTCTCAATTTTTAATTGAATATTTGGGGTTAAGATTCCCAGCTGTGCATAAACTATCAAGCCTTCTTCTATTACTATGTTTTCATGTTGCCGTTGGCCAGGGCAATCAGGCCGAGTATTTGGAAGCCAAGCGTCAATTTAGTATGAAAAACTACCGTGATGCGATGGGAAGCTTCCAAAGCCTAACCAGCGATCCTGTTTTCGGTGCCTATGCCTCTTTTTACTATGGACTTTCTGCGTATTACCAGGAGGTGCCCAGAGCGGCACTTGATATATGGAAACAAATTCTTCGTAAGTATCCTGACTGGGATCAAAACGATGAGGTGAACTTTTGGATTTCACGGCTTTCCTTTGAAAAAAAGCGTTACCTGGATGGAGTAAGACATGCAGAAAAATTGCCACAAGATCTTAAAAATTCAGTTCTGGAAACAGCAATGGATAACCTTGACCTGGCGGAACTTGATGGATTATACGCTGCAAACCAGGAAAACGAGTTGTTGGCAATGCTCTATTTCCAGGCCTTAACCAATCAATCTTACGAAGAGAGAGATCATAAGCAGCTTCTTGCCCTTTCGGAAAAATTTAATTTCAATGCGGAACGTTTCCTGACGGACATGCCCAAAATAGAAAAGGAAAAATATGGCATTGCATTGGTGCTTCCTTTTATGTTTGATTCCCTTCAAAATCCTCAGTCTGTTATTAGAAACAGGATAATTTTTGATTTGTACCAGGGTATGATGTTGGCCAGGGATTCACTCGAAAATGAGGAGGTTCTTTTAGAATTCTATCCGTTTGATACAAAAAAGATGGGTTTTAAGGCAGGCCAAATGGTGAGAGACAGCCTTTTGAATGATGCAGATCTCATTATTGGACCGCTCTACCAGGAACCCAATGAAGTCATTAAATCTTACTCCATTCAGAAGGAGATACCGATGCTGAATCCACTTTCATCAAACGGAGGTATAGTCGCTGAAAACAGATTAGGATATTTATTTAAACCCTCCTACGAAACTCAAGGGAGGAAAGCGGGAGAATACGCAGTTAAGAACTTTTCAAAAAATAAGAATGCCATGATCCTTTTCGAAACCCCAAGGGATCAAATAATTGCTGAGGCATATAAAAACGTTCTTGAAGCAGACAGTTTTAATATCGTCATGTTTGATATGTTCGATCAGGAAACAGCACTTCAGATGCAGGTAGATTTCACAGACCAATATGAGGAAGTACTTGATAGCTTAACGCAAGAACAAATTGATTCAATCGCTTTGATTCCAAACCGATATGTTCGCAGCAGGGTGAAAAAAGATTCACTGACTGGCCGACCTATTAGAACGTTAGAAGGAGAAGACAAGCTTGAGTATTACGAGATGAAATTTACAATCCCTCAGGATACGTTAGGTCATATTTTTGCTGCCACTTCAAATAACCTTCTTGCGAATAACATTATCAGCCTCACAGATGTTCGTGGGGATAGTATAGGAGTAATTGGATACAGCAATTGGCTGGATTTTAAATTGGTGTCCTACAGCCAGCTTGAGCGACTCAATGTTTCATTGATACACACTTCCTTTTTCAATGAGCTCGCGGCAGAAGAAATTGCAGGAAAAATCCGAAAGAAATACTGGACCGAACCAACTGAATATCATTTTCTTGGTTTTGAAATGATCATGCATATCGGGAACATGTTTAAAGAACATGGAAAATATTTCCAAAGAGGACTAGTCACCGGGAAATTCCGAGAAGGGTATTTAATGGAAGGTTTGTCTTTTGGATCTTACAAAGACAACCAGGTGGTCCCTATTGTTACAGTTCAAGATTTGAACATTGTCGTTCAAAACAATCAGAATGAAGATTGATTCAAGCAAAGAGCTTTTTGAAAGAGCGAAGCATTACATTCCAGGTGGTGTAAATTCACCAGTTCGTGCGTTTAAAGCGGTAGGGGGAGATCCTCTTTTTATTACAAGAGCTGAAGGAGCTTACCTATATGATGAAGACGGAAACGCATTTATCGACTTGATCAATTCCTGGGGGCCTATGATTTTGGGACATGCCAACCCTGTGATCGAGGAAGCTATCCTGAAGGCAGTGA
>JANQEC010000258.1 GCA_028278585.1 Cyclobacteriaceae bacterium
TCCGACTTGAAGTGGTCTTCATTTGCAATTCAAAAAGGCATAGGAATCAATTCAAAAGAGGACTTCATATTAGCCGTTCAAACTCTATGGGCAAAATCAGTAGAAGAATGCCAAGAGATAGAGGACATTATTCAAATTGCCTGGAACCAGGTCCAATCGGATGATAATTCTGCCACAAAAGAGGCAGGCACTTCCAATGATGAGCAGGAAACCAAGCAGGATAATCGAACGAGTCATCAAAAAGCTCAGCACAAGGATAGGGAGAAAAATGAGCAGAAGACACATACTCTTTCTGACCACTTGGTGGGATCGAATGTGAAAGAAGAGAATTTGATTTTCAGCTCTGTTCCAGTTGATAAATCATTGTATAGAGATGTTGCCATAAGTCATACCTATAATCTAAAAGGCATTTCTGCAATCAATAAGAGATACATGAGCCAGGCATGGCGTTTTTACACGAAAATGGAGCGTCATGGACCTACCGTAGAACTTGATTTAGATGCTACAATTGATCAAATAGGGAGAAATGGGCTATTAGCGCAGCCTGTAATGCGAGCTAGAGTAAGCAATCAAGCTGGAATACTAATCCTGGTGGATACAGGAGGCTCAATGGAGCCCTATCGTGTGGCATTGAAAGGCTTGTTCGAGTCTTTAAATCATGGTGGATTTAAAAAAACTACAATGAGATACTTTCACGATGTTCCAAGAAAGAAACTGTACCTGAATCAACAACTGCAAGAATGGGTAGAAGCTGATGAAGTCTATACCGATTTCTCTATGAGTTCCGTTCTTATAATAAGTGATGGTGGAGCAGCTCGTGGTAACTACAATGAATCAAGAGTTAAGCTCACGGTAAAATTTATACAACAACTCAGGAACACATTTAAGAACATTGCATGGCTCAATCCAACTCCGCCAGAAAGATGGAATGACTCCACTGCAGGAGCAATTATCGAGTCAACCGGTATTCGGATGAGTACTTATAATAAATCGGGACTCAATGAAATGGTTGATGTCCTAAGAGGAAGAAAGATTCAATGAAAGTTCACGATCCACCATATGAAGAAATTGTGCTTTTCGCTGAAACGTTTGGTGAACCTCACGTTCGTTTGGCCATGCATGCTGCTTTTCCTTTAGGCATTACTCCAGAACTTATTCATCTCATTCGTATCAACTTTGTTCCCGATGCTCCATGGATCGCAGAGGCCGACTTTCTCCTTTCCCCATTTTGTAAGGACATGGGGGGCGGGTTTTATGAGATTGACGAGGGGGTAAAAGAAGTGCTCTTTGATGAGCTAAAACAAGATGCAGATTTCGGTCGACGCAGAGTCTTACAGCTAGCAAATTTCTTACACGCCTATGTCGCTGAAGAAATGAAATCAATCAAACCTGGGGATTTGCAGGATTTTATGGAGGCCCAAAATTTGGTGGCACTTTCATGGATAAACCCATCTGCTGCTGCAGAAGTAATCGCCGAAGAACTTCTAAAAAGAACTGATTTAGAAGTTCTAGAAAAATCCAAGATCGAGAAGATTACCAATCTAACACAAACACTTTCTGAGCCCTTGCTACAAGAAGATGGATTGCTCATGTATGCCGCCGGGTTAAAATATTTCGCACACGGACAGACCGAAAATGCCGCAAACAGTTTCAATGAAATCGAATGGAAAGAGGATGTTTTTAAGATAGGAAATATTGAATTAAGAAGACCAGAGATTGATTCAAGTGAGTTACATAGTCAGGAAAACTTAGAAGAGAAACCAGGAGATGAGGATAGGGTATTTCAGATTTTTATTAGCTACAGTCATCACGATGAGAAGTATAAGCAAACGATTGTGAAGTTTTTAGCCCCCCTAACCAGAGATACCAATATACATTTTTGGAGTGATGAGAAAATAAGGTTAGGATGGGAATGGGACGATGAAATTCGAAAAGCATTTGATCGTTCAGACATGATTCTACTTCTTCTAAGTGCAGACTATTTAAATAGTGATTACTCAAATAGGGAATTAGCTGCAGCATTAGCAAAACACACAAGAAACGAGGCATTGGTTATTCCAATCAAAGTTAGAGAATGTTATTTGGATTCTAATCCTGAATTAACCAGTATCCAGTCTTTGCCAAGGGATGGACGATTTATCTCCGAGTATGAAAATAAAGATCTTGCTTATACGGAAATCGCTCAGCAATTAAGTAAGATTATAGATGAGATGGCTCCAAATTGGTTATCTACAGGTGGCGAGAAAATGGAAGAAACTATTTCCGGTAGCTCAAAGTGGGAACCGGAAGGAAGAATTTCGATAAAACCTGAATGTACAATTATATACAGCCACGAGGACGTCAAATATGGGAATGAATTGATGAGATTTATTTCACCCCTTAGAAGCAGTGTTAACTTTAATTGGAATGAGTACGAAGTTCCCTCAAAGGTCGTAAGGAACAAAGAAGCCAATGAGCTTTTCGAAAGATCTCATCTAATTATCATCCTAGTAAGTGCTGATTTTCTTGACTCGAACTTTGAAGTTTTTGAGTTACCAGATTTGTTGTCAAAACATGAAAAAAATGAAACTACCGTTGTTCCAATATTTGTTCGTCCATGTTTCATTCACCCACAATCCGCGTTAAAAAAGATTCAGGGGTTTCCAAAAGAAAATCAGTTTATATCTACAGTAGACGATAGGGATAGGGAGTATACCACAATCGTTAAGCACATTGCTGGGTTACTCGCTCCATCTCCTAAAGCTGAAAGCCCGTCAAAACCATATCCAAAGCAGATCTTTTTAGCACTTACTTCAAAAAGTTTGGAAAGAAGAAGACTATCAATTCTCTTCGAGCTGGAGGGTAAAAGCAAGTATGAAGATTGGCCTTACCAGGTAGTCCCCAATCAAACGGAGCTCAGCCATTTGATGAAGATGGATTCCAAAGAGCAACGGAGCGTGATAAAGAAATACATTGACGAGTCAATGTACTCAGTTCATTTAATTGACAACAACGATTATTTGATCGATAGCCAAGAAGAAGAAAGTCTTGAATTAAGCAACTTTCAATTTGATTTGGCGAGACGCAAAAGTGAAGAGTCATCATTTAAGTGCATTGTTTCAATCCAAAACGAGGGATATGAAAAAGGTAGTGAATACGAAAGCAGACTCCTTAAAAAGATAACAAAGGAAAGCAGCACCAACTCCAATGTTATTCAGTTGACAGGATCCAGCAACTCGCATATAATTGACACCTTGGATAGTTTGATATATGATAGTGAAAATGAAACAAGATCGTTGGAGCTTAAAAAAAGTATAATGATAATGTATGTATTTGAAGACCGTCAAAACTCGTACTTGAAGCAAGTAATATCATTTTTAGTAGATAGGAACATAAATGTAATCAGACCATTAGATCTTGATCGTAAGGATTACCTTGACATCCGAGAGTATGAAAGGGAAAACCTGAAAGAATGTGCCGGTGTAATTGTCTTTTACAGTCACGGAAACGATTTATGGTTCCAAATGAAATTGAATATGATCCTTAAGACCTCATACTCATCAAAAAGAGGAATCTCCAAACTTGTGATTATTGATGAACCTAATAAGGAAGAAAAATTCAATAAAGTAGATCGAACCTCATTCGAGGTGATTTATGAGAATGATGACCTTAGGGAGAAATTAGTTAAATTTCTCAAATCTCTATAATGTCAGTCAAGAGGAGCCGTCAAAGTGCAGATCTTCCATTAGATGAATTTTACCTCGATCTTCAAAGGGATGGAAATATATTGGGATTCGGATCTATAGAAGAAATCCGCAGGAGCCCCTTTCCCGGATTGAGGCCTTTTAGAACTTCGGAGTCCACAATTTTTTTTGGACGTGATCAGCAGAATCATGACCTACTTCGATTGCTAAGGACGAATCAATTCATTGCCATTACTGGCAATTCTGGGACTGGGAAATCATCGCTGGTACGCGCTGGGCTCATCCCCAACCTCTATGCGGGGTATCTCAATTCAGCATCGCAGTGGAACATCGGGATTTGTAGACCTGGTATGGATCCTGTCAGGCACCTTGCAGTTTCACTTGCCAGCTTAAAATGTGGTAGTGCACAATCTTCTAAGATTATAGATGTGCTCCCAGAAA
>JANQEC010000279.1 GCA_028278585.1 Cyclobacteriaceae bacterium
AATTGAAACATACGTCTCATTTATTCGGGCAAGCGCTTCCTGTACTTCTTCAATTTGCTCAGTTTTAGAAGAAATTCTAAGGTCACCAAACTACAAATGGAATTGGGTGACCTTAGAATTTCTTCTAAAACTGAGCAAATTGAAGAAGTACAGGAAGCGCTTGCCCGAATAAATGAGACGTATGTTTCAATTCAAACCAAACAAGACCAGTTTTCAGAACTCCTTTCCACAAATAAGGACCGGCGGGAAGACATTCAACAGCAGGTAGTCGATCTTGAAAAGGCGTTGGCTGACCTGAAACCAGAGGCAGAAAAGGAGAAAAAAGAGCTTGAGGAGATGGAAGCAAAGGTAAATTCACACCGGGAAGAAGCCACAAACCTCCAGGATTTGCTCGATTCAAAATCTGCGGTTTTCAATGAGCAGAATGTGATTTACCATCAAAAGCAGAATCGGATCAACAGCTACCAGCAAGAGATTTCATATAAGAAAGAAACGTTTGAAAACAGCAAGCTAAGAATAGAAAGAAACCGCGAGGACCTTGAAACCACGACTCAAAACCTAAACGAACTCGTCAAAAAAAGTACGGAGAACGATGATGAGTTGGTAGGAATGTATGAAGAGAAAGAAAGCCTGGAAACAGGAGTAAATGAGGCAGAGAAATCCTACTATGAAGGAAGGGCTTTAATTGACGATGAAGAGAAAAACCTTAGAGAAACGCAACGTCAGCGTGAAGGGATTGATCATGCGTTGATGGAGTGGCAAAACAAGTTGAATGAAGCCAAGATGAGTCTCAACTCCGTGAAAGATAGGCTATCGGTAGAATTCAATATTGATCTTGAGAAGATTACGGATGAGCAGGTCGAGCCATTCAAAAAGCATTCCGAGGAAGACCTGAGAAACAAAGTAGATAAGCTCAGGAACCGAATTGAAAACATGGGCCCCATCAACCCGATGGCCATGGAAGCCTTTGATGAGATAAAAGAACGACATACGTTCATTACCGGGCAGAAAGAAGACCTGCTGAAAGCAAAAGAATCGCTTTTGGCCACCATCATGGAAATCGATGAGGTGGCAAGAGAAACATTCATGGAGGCTTTTGACAAGATCAAATACAACTTCATCAATGTTTTCAGAACCTTATTTACCGAGGAAGACGATTGCGACCTTACGCTTACAGACCCGGAAAATCCGTTGGAGAGTCCGATAGAAATTATAGCAAAACCAAAAGGAAAACGTCCTTTAACAATAAATCAGCTATCAGGAGGTGAAAAAACACTCACAGCAACCTCCCTGTTATTTTCAATATATTTACTAAAACCAGCGCCGTTTTGTATTTTCGATGAGGTAGATGCACCGCTCGATGATGCAAACATTGACAAGTTTAATGATATCATCAGGAAATTCTCAAAGGATTCCCAGTTCATCATTGTAACCCACAACAAAAGGACCATGTCCAGTACGGATGTGATCTATGGAGTTACGATGCAGGAACAAGGAGTATCCAAAGTGGTTCCTGTTGACTTGAGACAACTCGTATAACTGGTTGTAAATTGGGAACTAAAAATATTATCGCCACGCTGATCCTCTTCGTAGGGTGTTCCACTTCTGAGAACAACTCTTCAACGCCTACATCCATAGATGAGCTACCGGAATTCTTATCTTCGTTTGACTACCAACCTAAACCACCTGTTGATGGCGAACTGTTAGGCATCATCGAGCTTGGATACTCAGGGTTCAACTCCTTCATCGTAAGAATGGACAACAAGGATCGATGGAGGCTGGAAAAAGCCACATTTGGAGAAAGTAAAGTAGGTGATGGCGAGATCACGTTCGATCAGGTGTTTTCACAAATAGAAAAATTCAAAGCAGACATGATTGAATTTGGAGTCGATCGAAACGATATCAATTTGGTAGCAAGTTCGAGCGCTCTCAAGGAGCGAAAGGTATTGGATATAGCAGAAAGGCTTAGAAGATTGAATATTGGTCTTATCACGGTAAGTGCCAGGCAAGAGGGGAATTATGCACTACTCGCCACTGTCCCTAAAGCATTCATGAAAAACGCTTTTATGGTAGACATTGGCTCTGGCAATACCAAAATTTCCTGGGCTGAAGGAAACGAAACGAAATCGGTTGAAACAGTTGGCTCCCGGTATTTTGAATCAGGGATCAGCGATCAGCAAGCCAGAATAGGTATTAAAGAAGCATTGGCAACAGTACCTGAAGAGAATAAAGGCTTATGCTTCATGGTTGGAAAAATCCCCTATTTGCTAGCTACTGCTACTGATAATCGCACCAGGCGTTATACCGTTTTGGAACCACCTGAGGCGTACAATTTCGAAGAAAAGCATGAGCTGGCCGGATTAAATCTATACGATGCCTTATGGCAGGAATCTACAATTTCCTATGTCTTTGACTGGGACTCAAATTTCTCCATCGGGGTACTGATGAATGTAAACTAAAAAAGGCTACTGGTTATGTAGCCTCAATTATTGCTGTATTAACAATTACTAGTTTAATTGTCCCTTTTGTAGTTCTTTGACGATTTTTTGGCTTTTTCCACGGCCTTCTTAACTCTCACCTTGACGTTCTCATCCACATCTCTGATATAGATGGTAAAATCGTCATGATCAAAATCAAAATCATGATCAAAGTCGAAATCATGGTCAAAGTCAAAATCAAAGTCGAAATCAAAGTCTTCATCTAGATCGAAATCAAAATCAAAGTCGAAATCATGATCAAAATCAAAATCATGGTCAAAGTCGAAATCAAAATCAAAATCGAAATCCCCCACTCCTTCCAGTTCAGATAAAGCGGAAAGGCTGGACAATGCAGATAAACTCGAGAGACTTTCTAATCCTTCCAGGCCTTCCAA
>JANQEC010000309.1 GCA_028278585.1 Cyclobacteriaceae bacterium
GACTCACTTGAAGCTCAATCCGACTTCTCTGAATACTTGGAACTTATGAAAACTAAAAAAGTTGCTTCTCTTAGAGTTGATCTCAACGAAGATGGAGAACTGGACAATATCTATTTTAAATTTCCTGCAACTTCTAAACATCCTGAATTCGGATACTCTGACCCAGGAGTTGCTCATATCCTTGAGATTGCATTGACAAACGGTGACCAATTCGTTCTTGATGAATCTGTTGACAGCCTGGCAACTCCAATTTTAAAAAAAGGTCAGAATCGAATCGAATCGGATCTTATTTTTTTGACTGAACCAATTAATGGGTGCAATTATCTTCTAATTTCTGGACCCGAATATGGATGTTGCAATTCCAAACTTTTTATTCTAAAAATAAGTGGCAATAGAGTTGAAAAAATCTATGATCAAGAGTTTGGTCTCGACTCGTTTTCTTACGATTCAAAAGAAGAAAAGTACTTGTTTGTAGGCTCCACATTCCTTGGTGAAACATGGGGTGGTTTCAAAACCGACTTTATGTTCCAAAGCTTCAACTATCCTAAAGTTTACTCCTTGAATTCTATGTTTGAGTATGATCTTGAGGCAACTAAAAAACATAATCGAGAGCTAATTAATAAATACGGAAATTTCACCAGCTTGAGCAAACCGACTTTAATAATCAACAAACAAACTAACGACAAGAAACTGGTTAGCCTGACGGAAGAAGTAGAACTTCTCTATCAATTAAAATATGATGATTTATCAAGAAGCAAATTAAGCCCTAAGTACTTTATGCGATTTGATAAATCTGAGTTGAGATTGATGAGAAATGAGATATTTGCATCTTATGGATATATTTTTAAATCTCAAGACCTGTATGAATACTTCAGTTCAACCAAATGGTACAACCCAAGATTTAAGAATGTCGACAACAAATTAACCGATATTGAGAAGTATAACATTCAACTTATCCTTGAGGCAGAAAAAGCTCCATAACAAGTGCTATGAATGAATTGAGTTTCATCAGTCAAGATATTTTTGTGATACTTGGAAAGTCCACCACAAGTTTTAGATTTAAATCAGGCTGGCTATGTGCGAGACGAGAGGTTAGTGCTTTCTAATCCCCACTCATCATAGCTGATCGTTAGACACAAGTGCCAGCATCAAATATTATCTGACTCGGTCTTCCTGTGCTGATTGTGTGTTGGGTGATCCGTGTTAAATTCATCAGGTATTATTAGTCACGGAAGTAACTTCCGCGCCAGTTGAGGGCTAACAAACGATATAGCACATACCTCTAAGTAGTCATTTGAAAGTGCAGTGCAAATCCGCTAGCTTAGAAGATATAAACAAAACCCAGAGGCACGTACCATATCTGGAACGTTAGCATGCATATGGCAAAGTACTTAGTCCTTATCATACTTGGATTTACACATCTGAACTTAGTTTTTGGACAAGATGAAGATTTACCTCTTGCCTACTCAAAAAACACTGAATACCTAGAGATAAATGGTCAACTGGTCATTAAGACCACTTCTTTAGACTATACTGATAACAAGCAAACTGAACTTGTTATTTGGTCAACTGAAACCAAAAGCAATGGAGGTAGAACTGTTACAACAATTGGAACTGTTGAAGGTGACACTCTGAACCAGATCTCTATTCAACAATTTGATTCTCTTGACAACTTGATTTTAGAAATCGATTCATCTAACAACGAGCTAACAAAAAAGAACGAATACAGGTATGACAATACACTCTTGGTTTTTTCAAAGAAGTATAACGATACTCAAGTTACAGGAGGCTTAGGCCCAACTATAAGGGTTACTAATTATTTTTATGAAGATGAGTTGTTAACTAAGTCCGTTGAAACCCAGAAAGGTGAGAGTATTGTCAGTCTTCTTTATGATAGTGAAGTGATCGAAACAACAACAACATATAAATACAATCAGCAGAGACAACTTGTAAAGGAGATTTCAACCTCTAATTTAGGTACTGTATTCAAACTGGTCAATACCATAAATGACCAAGGAAGGAAGACCAGAACTGACTATCAAGGTGATGGCTTTTCAACTTGGAAATATGACGAAACAGGAAACATTGTTGAAGAATTTCATCAATCCTTTAACGTAACTGAACGGATCGAATACAGCTACGATTCACTTAACCGTCTAATTAAAGAGCTAACATACCTGAAGCAGTAAAAACCCTCTCTATCGGTCTTCCTGTGCTGATTGTGTGTTGGGTGATCCGTGTTAATTCATCAGGTGTTATTAGTCACGGAAGTAACTTCCGCGCCGGTTGAGGGATGAAATAGTCGAGAAAACCACTGGTACAAGACCAAAAGTTGAAAAAACAATCAAAAAGAGCAAAGAAAAAGTCGCAAAACTAAAAGTTGGTGACGTGATTAAAATTGTGACAAAAACTCCTCCTGATCACTATAGAGACGAAGGGTTAGATATTTATTGGGAAGACGAGCAAGAACAATATTTAGGTAGGAGTACAAAAATTATGGGAGTCTTTGACGATCTTGAATCTTATACTTTAGCAATAGATAACGAAACATTCTATTGGCATAAAGATTGGCTAATATATTAAAATACTCCCGCTATCGGGATTGGGATATACACACTTTAACTGGGACGTTACATACCATAAAGTAGAATGATCAGATATTTTATTGGTTTAATCATCATTGGTCTTTTGACGGTTAAAAACGTTAATGGTCAACTTGTATATGGTCTTTCAGGAAAACTTATTGATTATGAGTCTGGTATTTCCGCTGACTCCATGCAAATACTCTACCTTCCTAAATTCTCCTCTTTTGATGATGGCGGCATTACTTCTACAGATTTAGAAGGAAATTTCGAAATCCAAGGTTACATTACCAGTGATACGTTAAAAATCTTTACCACTATAGATTATTGCGACATAATTATATATGGAATGCCAAGGCATCAAACTGAACTAAATGAAGAACATAGAACATTAGGGAGATTATTTTTATTCAGCAAATTCAAAGGTGGTCATCTATCGTATGAACATATGATCAGGCCTGCAAAGAAGATTCTTGGGATTACCATCCGGAAGGAAAAAGGATACTCTGTTGCTGTCGAACATGGATTTTGTGACACAAGCTTGTATGGAATTCAGAAAAGAAAACTAAAAGATGGGACAGAAATATTAGTAGAAGCCGGAGTCGTATACATAAAGTACGGTATGTAACAGCCGCTAAAAATCCATAGACTAACCAGCTACTTGTAAAGGGCTCTTTAATCAGATACTTTTATAGAAATTAACAAGTGGATGGCCTACGCACTTTGTCTAAACGCAGTAGGTAGTAAAACGAGTATGCAACAAATAAAATGGTTTGATAGAAAATTTGATTTTGATTTCCAGCAAAACATTTTCCCATCAATTATTGAACGACTTGCCGGAACCCCAATTCGACTAAAAACAAAAATCGAGCACATTCCAGCTGAATTGTTAGAAATCAAACCCGATGAAAAATGGTCTATAAAAGAGAACATTGGACATTTAACAGATCTGGAACCAATTTGGCAAGGACGACTTGACGACATATTAAACAATGAGGAATATTTAAGGTCGGCTGACCTGGAGAATAAAAAAACAGACCAGGCTCAACATAATAAAGCGGGCATTAACGATTTGTTATCTGAGTTTCAGGAAATAAGGAAAAAGACATTGGATAAATTAGTTGTGCTGACAGAACAAGATGTTTACAAAACGGCTCTTCATCCGAGGCTAAAAACACCAATGAGAACCATGGATCTGTTTCTTTTCGTCGCGGAACATGATGACCATCATTTAGCAAAAATGACTGAAATACAAACTACCTACAACAAACGCTAAAGCGCTAACCTCAAACATTCTGCAAGAAATGACCGAAATTAGGTTTGATTTAAAGCAAAAGATCAACGATAACGATGGTAGCTTTATTCATTCGCAATTTGGTTTTCACCATTCTTCAGCCAGGCATTGTAGCAGGACTTATACCTTATTGGATTTTGGGCAATGAAGCAAATGCCCTCTTTGTTCAACAACTCTTGCCTCCAGGACTACATACTTCTGGAACACTACTATTTGTCATTGGTTTTGTAATCATGTCATGGTGCATCATAAGCTTTGCGGTTCAGGGGCGAGGAACCTTATCTCCGGTAGACCCGACAAAGCGATTGGTTGTGGCTGGACTTTACAAATTTTCGCGCAACCCTATGTATGTTGGTGTGACATTGATATTGATAGGGGAGGCAATCTTTTTTCAATCAGTTGAGTTATGGATTTATTCACTCGTTGTCTTTATAACGTTCAATAGTTTTGCAATGCTCGTTGAAGAACCTCGTTTGAGAAGGGATTTTGGAGACGAATACAAAAGATATTGTGAAAGAGTAAGAAGGTGGATTTAATGGCCACACCTTTTTTATTCTTGTCTGCTTTCATGGCAAATCAATCAATAACTGCTAAATCTTCCTGAAAAGCATAAATACGAATTACGCAAGTCTGGTTGCTCCGCATGCCGCAAACTGCCAGCTTGAAACTAACCTGTAAATCCGCTATTTTAGAAAAATGTTAATCAAGTCCAAAAGGACAATGTCAAAACCTAGACCCTATGATTCACAAGAAATTTAAAAGGATAATGGATAAGAACTTTTTTTTAGCATTAGCCGCCAGCTTTATTTTAATAATCAGCTGTAAGAATGACAAGGATGTTATAGTGAATGGTGATAAAATTCTTCAAGTATCTCAAGATGCTGTATTTAGCAAAATTGTTCCTGAAAACAATTATGGAAATACGGAAGATATTCACCTTTATGCCTGGACTCAAAGTGGGGTAATTAATGTTAACAGAGTGGCGATCTCTTTTGATTTGCTTGAACTACCTACTGGTGCGATCATAGATAGTGCATTTATTTCGGTTTATTTTAATTCTACATCCAGGTATTTGGGGTTAAATCCCGAAGGTCATTCTGGTGAGAATAGTTTCTTGATCCAAACTTTAACTGAAGAATGGGAGGAGTCTAATGTAACATGGGATACGCAGCCCAACTCTTCTATGGAAAATCAGATCTTAGTTGAAAATTCTGACGACCCAACGCAAGACTATACGAATATTGATGTCAGTCCACTTATAAGCGGGGTAAATTTTGATCAATATTACGGATTTCTGCTAAGGCATCAATTTGAAGACCCGTATAAGGTAACTTTTTTAGCGTCTAGTGAACACCCGACAGGATCTATTCGGCCAACGTTGCACGTCTACTATCACACGATTGAGTGACTTATGTTTGGATATTTTAAGTGATATCCACCTAGATCCAGGCCCGGAAGTTTCATCCGTGCTTATCATCCTAATGAACCAGGCATCCCGTAACCTTTTTCCTCCTGAATAGTAATGAGGTTGCAAACGAGAACTTTAGTTACTTTGAAAGAGATACAATACACAGTTTATATACACTAGTTACAGCACAAATCATAGCATGCACAGTAAACTCATTTTCTTCTTCCTCCTGGCTATTTCATCTTTGAATAGCATCGCTCAGAATATTCATAGAACGGCCTGTGATGGCAATTTGGCAAGACTGGATAGTCTGCTTCAAAATGAAGATCTACATGTACCTGATAATCGTGGCAGGTCTTTGTTGCACTGGGCCGTAGGATGTAATCAAGTAAAAGTATTTGACAATTTAATTGAGCGTGGTATTAAGATCAATATGGAAGATAGAGAAGGCAATACTGCACTTTATGTCGCTGTTCAATACAATCGGGATTCCTTGCTGGATAAACTTATCAGGCTACAAGAAAACGAAGACTGGAAAAGTCAGCAAGGGGCCTCACTCCTGGAACGAGCGATTCTGGATCAAAAACTATCGTTTGTACAAAAACTAATTGAAAATGGTGTAGACATTGAAATCCTCAATGAACGAGGAAGTAGTCCACTTGAAATATCCAAAAGAATTGGAGCCGATGAAATTTCCCAATGGTTAATCTCCAGTGGAGCTGACGAATCCAATGTCAGAACCTTCACGATGAAAGGTGATTACATGGGCCAATCTCCTCCCGGACTTGAACGAAAGGTATTTGCACCAAACTTTATTTCCACCGAGGAATATGAATATGGATCTGTTTTCAATGCGGATGGCACAGAGTTTTACTATGCAATCGCAAAGAATAGTAACGCGATAATACGCTATTCTGGCCTTACGGATGGTGTGTGGAGCCAACCTGAAACCATACTATCTCATGACAAATACGGATACAATGATCCCTTTCTTTCACCGGATGAAAACAGGTTGTATTTCATTTCTAAAAGAACTTTGGACGGAACAGACCGCAAAGAGGATCATGACATTTGGTATGTTGAGCGAGAAGGAGACGGATGGTCGGAACCCATCAATGCAGGACCCAACATCAACTCAGAGGACAATGAATACTATATTTCCTTCACGGAAGATGGCACCATGTACTTTGCATCCAATGTGAACGCATCCGGAGACTATAAGGAATCGGATCATGACATTTACTATTCTCCCTTTTTGAATGGTGAGTTTCAAGAAGCTGTTCGTCTCGGAGATTCCATTAATACACAGAATTACGAAGCAGATGTGTTTATTGCTCCGGATGAATCCTATATTATTTTCTGTTCCACCCGACCGGAAGGTTTAGGAAGAGGGGATCTGTACATTAGCTATAAAAACACGGATGGTAGTTGGACCAGGTCGGTGAATATGGGAGAATCGGTAAATACCGAATACCACGAGCTATGCCCTTTTGTAACAGCGGATGGAAAATACCTGATGTATACCAGCAATCAAGACATTTATTGGATAAGCACTGACATTATTGATCAAATTCGTAAGTAAGGGTTCACAAGAAAGGGAAGGTTCTTAAAATATGAGAACAGATGCTTTTTGGCTTAAAAAGCCGCAAGTTACGAGCTTGCGGTAGCTAAGAGACGTTAACCAAATTCTAACTTTCAAAATGATTAGAAACTTGATTTTGATAATTTCTGCAACTGTGCTGCTAAGCTGCGGGAAAAGAGTCCATGATGGAACATCTCCATTGAATGACAACAATGCAATTTCTGTTAGAAATGCACATTCGATGGCTTACAATGCCAAAGATTCGCGTATATATCTTTTCGGAGGAGCAAATGAAAAGGAAGTGCTATCAGAATTATGGGTTTTGGATAGCATCAATTGGCAAAAAGTAATCACGGATGGTGAACCCCAACCAAGAACTTTTAGCTCATTGATTTACGACAACAAAAAAGACCGATTAATTCTATTCGGTGGAAACAAAGTTCTGTTCGGAAACAAGCCTGACTCTCAGAGTCTTTTAAATGATACATGGGAATTCAAGAACAATCGGTGGAAAAAACTAAATATGAACAACTCTCCTTCACCTAGAGCTGAAGCGACAATGGCGTACGATGAAAGACGTGAAACAATCGTTCTTTTCGGCGGTTACCACATTCAGAATGAAGAATATGTAAAGCTTGGAGACACGTGGGAATTTCGCGATGATGAGTGGTATCCGGCCTCAGTTGATGGACCCTCTGAGCGACACGGGGTTTCAATGGCTTATGACGCAGATGACGGGTCTGTTGTCCTTTTCGGAGGTAGTACAATTGATAAACAATACGGAGAAGGCACAGGGGAAACCTGGAAATGGGACGGTAAAAAATGGAACAAACTTGAAATAGAACAGCCAGGGGGCATTTTTAATGCCTCCATGGTTTATGACAAGGATCGGAAAGAGTTATTCCGCTTTGGAGGATGGAATGGAAAATCAAGAATTAACGAAACATGGTTCTTTCGTGAAAATAAATGGAGCGAACGTGAAGTTGATAATGGTCCAGCTCCAAGAAATCACAGCTCTTTGGTTTATGATGAAAATCAAAAAAGAGGAGTACTTTTTGGCGGACACGATGGCAAAAATGTGTTTGGTGATACCTGGGAATATGCAGATCAAAAGTGGAGAAAAATATCAGGATCTGAACCTGTGGAGAGAGTAAATAATGGTCATTAAGAGCCATAAGCTCGCATCGGAAAATGGTTGCTGAATTTTAAACATCTACTTCAAATACAGCACAACCCCCACCGAGGGAAAATGAAAATCTATTCCGTACAGCCTTTGGTAGAGATACCCGCCGTTAAAAGCTATTTCTGTATTCTTGGCTCTGAAAGGCCTATACTCCAGCATTCCGGAAAACTCTTCTCTTGGATACTTGTCCCCGGAAGCTCTATAGGTCAGATATGGCATAAACCTGTCCAATACGGAAACATATAATTCTGTCGCAAACTCAAAATGGGTTTGATCCATATCTGTTTCATGGGAAATACCAGCACCGAGCACCCAGCGTACATTTTTGAGATTGATCAGGTTGAGTTGAAGTATTTGCCAATCAATCGTAGTGAAGCCGCCTGAGACATCATTTACATTCATCCTTCTCAATTGTGTTGAGAATAATCCCCAATTCCCTCGAATCATCTGTCGATCGAAGTATGTAACATTCCCAAAGTTTACACCTCCAAATGCTTTAAACTCAGCGCTGACCCGCCAGTCTTCTACATCAGCATTTTGGAGCTGTCCATATTGAGCAGCAGAGAAACTGCCAAATATCACCTCGGTAAAGAGGTCAGCAAAGAGTTCAACAAGGAACCAATCAACATCACCGGAGTAAGAACTACTACTCTCAGAGGAAGAACTATTGCTGCTTTTGTAGGAAGCAGCCCTGGATTTCACCTCCCGAACCTGGCTCAAAGCGCAAAAAATACTTAGCAGAAAGAAAGAGGTGGTGAATATTCTTTTCATGGAAAGCGTTTTCCATACCCTTTTTCAATTACTATGCCATAGTATTTCAAATACCTTTAGCAATCATTGTAAATGCGCGTCAATATTGATTCTAACCCTGAATCGCTTTAAATCATTTACCTACTTCCCGATTGTGTCCTCCCTGATTTGATTGAGTTTGAATTGCAAATAGAAAATCGTGAAGAAAAAGAGATAGAAATTATTGAACTCGGAATAATGCTTGAACAGGTTTTTATTTAGCAGCGAATTTTTTAGTTGAAAAGCTGCGGTTAAGAATAAGATTCCGTAGCAAATTCCAAAAATTTGCCCACCTAGACCAAACCAAATCTTATCATCACCCAGCGTTGAAAAGTAGAGGGTCCAGAACAACAAAATCAGGCCAACCAGAAGGGAATTTGAATCGCCATTTACCAATCGTTGTTTTCTGTAAATCCAATAGATTCCGTACAGCCCAAATGTGATAACGGAAAAAAACAGGAGTCTATAAATGCTTTCTGAGTATTTGTTTTCGAAAGCTTCTGAGAAAGTGACAATCAAGCCAAACACTACAAAATTTCGACCTACTGGAAAGAGGAAGCTTACAATTCGCAAAATCCCTGAGTTGTCCGATAGTTGGTCAAATCTTAAGCCAATGGACACGGTGTATAGTACAATGAAGCGTACGATTAAAGCAGCGATCCAGAAGAGAATTCCAGACAGAAAAAATGCTTTGTTCAATTCAATTTTAGCAGGTCTGTAATTCAGTAGTATGACCAGCAAAAAACCGTAACTGGCAGCTTGAGCTAAAAAATTTGGAGTTAGAATTTCTTCAAAAATCTTCATCTCGCATTTGTTTGATTTAAATCAGGTAAAACGGAGATGATCACAAACCATCCTGAATTTTGGCTCCTTCAGGTGCATTAAAGAAATCATCCTCTGTCTTAGGCTTGAAACCAAACTCAGTGACATCAATCTTTGTGATATGCTCCTCAGCCTGGTTTTCCCTGAACCAGTGGGTATTATACCCCGTCGGAATGGTTATACCCTTTGAAGTTTGGGTTCCCAAAATTTCCATGAATTTCACAGGGCTATTTCCGCCACTCGGGAAAAACCCGGGATACGAAACAATGTATCGTAATCCTCCCATCAACCCGGTCTCCGGGTGAAGGTAGATGACGTAGAAATCATCAGGAGCGTCTCCCGTTCCATCTTCGTAAGTGGCTTTTACCAGGTCATACATTACTCCCTTGTACTCATAAGGTTCCAGCTCTTCAAGGATCACTCCTTCATCAGCTAGCACAAAAGGCAAGCCAACAAAATAAAAAGGTGTATTGGACCAGAACCTTGGATTCACCCCAACATTGGCAGTATCCGGAAAGGACCAGGCATTTTTTCCATCCCACCCATATTTAAGTTGTCGGTTTGCGGCAACTTCATGTACAGAACGTACAGACCATTGGTCGACTACCTGGTAACTGTCTCGTCTTGCCCCACCATCAAGGGGCTGGTAATCGAAATGAAAGGAGATTGGTCCATTTGAAAACCATAGCTTCAAACCACCATGCGCTTCTATTGATGCCCATATCTTTTGGCCGGCAGGTGAAGATGCCAACCTACTTTGTGCGTTGGTTACTCGTTCGTTGATCCATGAATCAGGAGCGGCAGCTAACTTATTGGCTTCATCAAGGCTGGCACCAGACGTTTCGGATTGATTTGTTCCACCGCAGGCCAGAAGGCATACAGCAACTATGGTGAGAAGGAAATTTTTCATGGTTTGAGGTTTTTACAAACTTAGCAAACGACTCATTTAAACAATGATGTATTTTCCACTGGTGGTCAGGAAGACAACACATTTCTTACAATAAAAAAGGCGGTGAATTGCAATCAACAAGCCGTAGATTAGTCAGTGTATCCTACACTTTTTTAAGAGATATTGACAATTGTTGAGCGAATGTATACTGCACTTGCACATTCTAGGTACTTCTAATTCACTAACTTTAAAGTATGGCTGGTGTTAAAGAAAGAATTTATAAACAAGGTTAATGATATTCAGGATCCTCAACTTCTGGAGGAACTGCTTGAAGCTGAAATAGATCATTCCAATGAGCTTACTGAAGAAGAGAAAATTGCAATTGATGAGGGGATTGATGATGCTGACTCAGGAAATGTCCATTCAAACTCTGATGCATCTGAGCTAGTCCAGAAATGGCTAAGAAAATAACCTGGACGCGTCGATCTATTGTTGACCGCATTAACATCTACAATTACTGGCTTGAACAAAACAAGTCAAATATCTATGCTAAAAAGTTGGATCAGTTGTTTGAGAAATCAGCCGATATTATCTCAAAGTTCCCAAATATTGGTAGGCAAGGGAATTATAGAAATGTATTCACTAAAGTTGTAAGAACTACAAAATATTCTATCGGATACACCAAGATGAAGTTCAAGTTTTACGAGTATGGGATACTCGACAACACCCCGATGGAACGAGCATCTAGATTCACAGAGGGTATATCAACACTACAAAATACGATACTGCCTTTCCCGAAAAGCAAAAAAAAAGCGGTGAATTTCTTCACCGCCCTCACATTAATTACCTAACAAAACAAGGATTAACTACGTCAGGATAATTTCGATAATGCATAAGCCCCGATGGCCATCACAAGGTCTCTAACCGCCACATCCAGGTAGCTACCGCTAAATAGTAACACTAAAGCAATGGCTACCAACCATCCGGCTACTACCAGGGAGCCTATTTTGGGTTTGGTTAAAACTAGAACACCAGCAACAATTTCTATCACCCCTACTATCATCATGAAAGTACCGATATCAAATGGAAGCATACCCGACATCCCTTCCGCATACTGACCCCAATTGGTCAGGATGTTCGTGAACTTGTCCAAACCAGCGACGATAGGAACAAGTCCGTAGGTATACTTCAGTAAATCTTTGATTTCCATGGTTTAAGTTGTTTGGTTTTAAGTTTGGATAACAGAAAAAGGTTTTGGTTACATAATCGTGTAACTTTTTGCTGGAAAACCTCTCTAAAAGGAAAACCACAGTGAAATGAAGGCCGTAAAAATTTCAGATTTCAAGTACAGCAAGATTCCTGAAAATGAAGTGATAAGCAGGATCTTATCTGGAGAAAAGGAATTGTATGAAATCCTTATGAGGCGAAATAATCAAAAATTATTTCGCGTGATCCGGGGATACATGAATGAGCAAAATGAGATAGAAGACATCATGCAGGATACCTATCTTATAGCTTACGAGAAGTTGTGGCAATACAAGCAAAATGCACAATTCTCTACATGGTTGATCCGAATCGGAATCAACCAGGCGCTGGCCAGGATCAAGCAGAAAACAAAACTTAATACGACAGATATAGTTGCAATATCTGAAAAGCCTACAATTGAACTACGTGATGATAAGCAGCCCGGACCTGCTCATAAGATGATGAGGAAAGAAGCGAAAGAGATCCTTGAAAAGGCCATTGATAATTTGGATGACAAATATCGCAGCATCTACATCATGCGGGAAGTGGAAGAGATGTCCATTGCCGAAATAGCGGATTGCATGAACTTATCTATTTCAAATGTGAAAGTACGGCTTCATCGGGCTAAGAACATGATCAAAGAGAATCTATACGAACTTTCCTATACAAATGAACTCTTTGAGTTTGGCTTCAGTAAATGTGACAACCTGGTCGAACGAGTACTGAATAGCATTTGAACTTATTCCGTTCTCAAACTCACCACCGGGTTCTTCAAAGCAGATCGAATGGACTGCCATGAAATGGTTGCAATTCCTATCACCAATGCAGTAACCCCTCCAACCAGGAACCAGGAAGGACCAATTTCTACCCGGTAGGCGTAATTCGCCAGCCATTCATCAACCGTAAAGTAGGCAACAGGAATTGCCAGGATAAATGCGAGTAGGATAGGTTTAGCAAAGTTCCCGGATAATAGCCTGGCGATATTGAAAACGGAAGCGCCAAGAACTCTTCTGATTCCTATTTCTTTTGTTTTCCGTTCTGCCGTGAATACAGAAAGTCCGTACAAACCCAGGCAGGAGATGAACATAGCCAAAACGGTAAATATTAACACGGCCTTGGATAGTATCTGCTCTTTAACCACCAACTGTTCAAAATTTTCATCGAGAAAGTAGTATGAAGGAACTTCCTCAATTCCAAAACCCTCCCAGATGGATTGAACCTGATCTATCAATGGTTGAGGGTTGCTTCCGGAAAATTTAATGGTCAAATTCCTTCCTCCTTCTTCACTATATCCCAGTACGATTGGGGTGATCTGATTTTTTAATGTTTCGTAGTTAAAATCACTCACAACACCAATGATCTTGTAGTGACCGCCATTGAACGTTTTTCCGATAGGATCATCAAATCCCATTTCTTTAACGGCTGTCTCGTTGAGGATCACAGAGGAAGTATCGGTGCCAATTTCACTGGAGAAGTTCCTTCCTTCCAACAGTCTGAAACCAAGGCATTCAAACATCTGAGCATCGCCTGTAAACTGTTGTACCCAAAATTCTTGTTCCTCTCCATCTTTTGTTAATTGCCACACAAAAGAGCCACTTTCGGCAGGTACGCGATGATTTACACTGACAGCCAGAACATTTGGATTCTTCGACAGCTCTTGTTTAAAAACTTCCTGGTGTTGGTTGACTTTTCTAAAATTATCTACAACCAACACATTTTCGGAATCAAACCCAAGGTCTTTGTTTTGAATGAATTGCAATTGACTGAACACGAACATTGATACCACAAGAAGGCTGATAGAGATGACAAACTGGAAAAGAACCAGTCCATTTCGAATCACACCTTTTTCATTGACATTGACGTTTCCTTTCAAAACCTTCACCGGCTGATAACTTGTAATGTAGAAGGCTGGATAAAGGCCAGCGATAACCCCAATCATCACAATTATCACAGCAACCATAACAATATCAACAGGATTTGTGAACAAAGATTCAAGTAGCTCCAATCCCGTCAGTCGTTCGAAACCAGTGAGAAACAGCTCTCCTACCATAATAGCCAACCCACCAGCCAAAACACAAATAAGAATGGATTCCAGGATGAACTGTGAAACAAGCTGTCGCCGGCTCGTCCCCAATGATTTTCTTATACCTACTTCTTTGGCTCTCACTGTTGACCTTGCAGTGGAGATATTGATGAAATTAATACTTGCGAGGAAAAGAATCAGCAATGCAACTCCAGCAAACACCTTGGTAGTCATTGCGTTTCCGACCGGAGCTACTTCAAACATGAAGTTTGAATCTAAGTGAATATCCTTAATCGCAATGGGTAAAAACTGGTACAGCCCGCTTTGATAAAAATCTTCAAAAGACTCATTCGAAGCAATTTTAGGATGTATCTCAGTTCTTAAAATGTCGTCTAAAATTGTGTCCAGAGCAGCTTTTGGGTCTGGGTCGTTCAAAAGAACATAAGACAAGGGCGATGCAGATGTCCAGTTATTTTCTATGGTGCCATTTCCATTCGAAAGCCATATTTCAGCTGGAATATGAGTCATTTTCCCAGAAGAAACCACTCCCTCAATGGAGTAGATTTTCGGATCGTCCTTTAGCTGAATGGTTTTGTTTAATACCTCAACAGTTCCAAACAGCTTAACTGCTGTTTTATCAGAAACAACTACTCCATTTGGATCTTCCAGAACTGCATATCTATCTCCAAGCAAAAAATCATAGGAAAACAACTTGAAAAAGTCTTTGTCTGTCTCGAATACATTGTCCTGAAGAACTTCTTTATCACCAATAATTAATGTTACCTCACCAAACCTGTTTAAGTTGGTTGTTCTCTCCACGGTTGAATACTCCGTCAATTTCTCCTTGAGAATTTCAGGTCCCCGCGCCATATTCCCGATGTTGTAGAAATTGACCCCCACCCGATAGATGTTATCTACATTTTCAAAATGTCGGTCATAGCTAAATTCCTGCTTGACCCACATGCCAATGACCATTGTACAAGCCAGGCCAATGGTAAGTCCGAAAATATTGACGAATGAATAAGTGAAGTGCCGTTTCAAATTGCGAAACGAAACAAGGAGATAATTGCGTAACATGGTCTTTAGATTTTGGTTGTTACCCAAAGGCCAATTTCCATGCCAGTGCCTAAAAAGAGACAAAAACGTCTATTTCAGCTAATTTGAGCAATTTAAACGGACAATCAAGTGTTCGGAAATGAACCTTATATCATTCGTTCCTAAGCATTTCCGCAGGATTGGTTTTCGCTGCTTTGGTGGTTTGCCAACCGATTGTAAGGATACCTAATCCGACAATGAGGATAACACCTGAAAACAATTCAGGTACTCCTATGGTAATTCTATTTGCATAATCAACCAGGACAACCAATTCGAAAAACAAATAGGTAAAGGGAACCGCAATTAGTGTAGCTATAAGAAGCATATACATAAATCCTTTTGATAGAACATAAACCAGCCCTCTTTCAGTGGCTCCCATCACTTTTCGAATGCTAATTTCCTTGATTCTGGTTTCAGTTGTGAAAACAGCCATTCCTAACAAACCCATCGTAGAGATTGAGATTGCTAAAAAAGCCAAAAAGCCGAATACCTTGAAGGTAGTCGCCTGTTCATTGTAGGATTCTTGAATTTGGGTATCATAAAATTGAGCTTCAAATGGATGAACTTTGTCAACTTCGGTCCAAATAGCGTCCAGTTTTTTCATCAATGCTACTGCATCATCTGTTGTGATCAAAAGGTTAAGGAAGTTATACTGGTCTGAGGTACCCTGCATAATGGCACACGATTGCTTCTCACTCTGGATGTTGACATATTGAAAATCTCTCACTACTCCTACAATCTCAAGTTTTACATCTTCATCTCTTTCCAATGTTATGATTTCACCAAGTGCACTTTGTGGCGATTCAAAGTTGAATCGTTTTCTTAGCAGGTCATCAATTACAACAAATTTCACCTCTCCCTCTTCTACATCAAACGGGAACGTCCCTCCGGCCAGGAATTCATATTCATGTAAATCAACGTAATTTTTATCTACAAAATTGAGGAATACATTGACCGAATCAAGCGGGTCTTTATGCTTAAATTCTTCCATCCAAATCTCACCCGTATGAGGCATCAATACTGATCTAGATATTTTTTTAACCTCAGGCAACTTTGAAATTTCGTTCATTAGCAACCTGGAGTCGTTATCCTGGAGTGAGACGTTCAAAATGTTTTCGGTAGTAAATCCCAACTCAAAATTTAAGGCATACTTATACTGTCGATAAGTGATGGTTGATGCAGTGATGAGAGCAATGGAAATAGCGAATTGAAAAACAATCAAAACCCTTCTAAGGCTTAAACCCTTAAACAGCTTCACTTTTGTAACATCCCTTAGCACAGATATCGCCTTAAGCCTTGAGAGAAAAATTGATGGCAACACGCCTGCCAGGAAACCGATCGCAATGGCAAAAAGTAAAAAGTACAAGGCATGAACAAATTGAAAATCCATACTCAAAATTTCATCTTCCAATATCAGATGTATAAACTGAGGCTTGATCAACAGGTACAGCCCATATGATAAAATCAATGCAAGAACCGAAATGATAACCGCTTCAAATATGAATTGGGAAAACACCTGCTGACGAGAGGCCCCTACAACCTTTCTGATTCCGACTTCTTTTGCCCTCCTTAGTGACCTTGCTATTGAGAGGTTGGTGTAATTGAAGCATGCGGATATAATGATAATGAATGTTAGCACCACAAGCTGATAGATGATCGTCCAGGACATGTTGGGTCCTAACTGATTGGAAAGTTCTTTTCCAGGAACAATTTCAAGTATGTTTTCAAGTTGAAAATCAATACTAAGGCGATCGGTTTTAGCATTTTCAATTTCTGAAATTTGATCGAGTTGAGCCTCTAATACTTCTATATCCTGATCTTCTGAAACGAGAATATAAACATAGTTGGTCCAGACATTGGTCCAGCTAAGCAAACGGCTATTTTCTACATCCCTTTCTTCTACTTCAACCGTTGAAAAAGACACCAACGCTTCAAACTGCAAATGGGAGTTAGAAGGAACATCCCGAACCACACCTGTAACCGTGTAGCTCTTATCACCCGCTGTCACAATTTCACCAACAGGATTTTTGTCATCGAAGAGCTTCTCTGCCATTCTTTCCGTTAGCACAATTGAATATGGTTCCACGAGAGCAGAGGCAGCGTTGCCAGAAATCAGATCAAAAGAAAACAAGTCAAAGAATTCATTGGTCACATAATGGCCTTCTACAGCAATTACATTTGCCTCTTTTTTAAGATCCTTCTTAAGATTTCGTTTCATAATGAGGACCTTATCAATTCCTGTAGATTCTTCTTTTAACTTTTTTCCTATTAGAACAGATGTAGATGCAAGGTCGTATGATGTATCACTTACTTTACTTCTGTATTCGGTCAACACACGGTATATGCGATCACTATTCCTGTGGAATTTATCAAAGCTCAATAGTTCGCTGATGTAAGTGATCATTAGAACACCAACCGACATTGAAATAGCTAAACCAACAATATTGATTACAGAGAAAAGTCGATTTCTCATCAGGCTTCTCGTAGAAGTCTTAAAGTAGTTTCCTGTTAAATTTAAAAAAGTCATTTGTCCTAAAATTTTGGGTTTCTTTATCGTGTACAACCGGAAGAACTTCAGCACGTCCAATAAGTAGATTAGATCAGCTCTCGTTTTGCCGTTCTTGATATTTCGTTCATAAAATTCATGCAAATCCCCTTGCAGATCTTCCAGTAGTTCAGACCTGCAATACGCCTGGATGATTCGATCCATCCATGCCGGGGGACCAGGCCTTTTATTCATTTCTTAACATTTCTGCAGGGTTCGTTTTAGCTGCTTTCCATGTTTGCCAACCAATCGTCAGTATTCCCAATATAAAAATCAAGATGACACCAAACAGCATTTCAAAAGCTCCAATCGGGATTCGATTGGCATTATCTGCCAACATGACTGAAGTAAAAAATAAGTAGGCAAGCGGCATTGCGAAAAGAGCAGCTATTACAAGCATGAAGACAAAGCCACGCGAAAGCAGATAGACAAGGTTCTTCTCCGTTGCTCCCATCACTTTTCTGACACTTATTTCTTTAAGTCGTGTTTCCGTTGTGAATACCGCCATACCCATCAATCCCATAGAAGAAATAGAAATAGAAAGAAAGGCGAGAAACCCAAAGACCTTGAACATAACCATGTACCCCGAGTAGGACTCTCTGATCCTGTCATCGTAAAACTCTGCCTTAAACGGGTGGACACTATCTACCTTCTTCCAGATCTCCTCCAGTTTCTCCATAAATGAAAAAACATTATCCGTCTTCACCGAGAGATTCATATACGAATACGAGTCTGGAGATCCCTGAAAAAATGCAATTGGCTTTCCTCTGTTCTCTATTTTTGTATATTGGAATCCTTTAATTACTCCTACAATCTGAAGGTTTTCCTGGCCACTTCTTCGATGGACTGTTACAATTTCGCCAACAGCACTATCGGGACTTTCAAAATTGAATCGATCAATGAAATGCGTGTCTACAATGACAAGGTTTGATTCTCTCTCACTCGAAAGGTCGAAAGGGAACGACCCACCTGCGATGAATTCAAAATCATGAACTTTCAGGTAGTTCTTGTCAACGTAATTTATATGAACAGATGCTGAATCAAGAGGATCTTTATACTTGAAACGGTCTGACCAGGTATCTCCTGTACTCATTATCATCGCAGATCTGGAATGATCTGTGACCTCAGGAAGTTTGACAATTTCTGCCAATAAAACATCAGAATCATTTCCCCTAAGATCCACATTCAGAATGTTTTCTGTATTAAATCCAAGATCAAAATTGAGTGCGTATTTGTATTGACGATAAGAGATTGTAGCTCCTATAATAAATGCAATTGAAAGTGTGAATTGAAACACAATCAGTACCCTCCTTAAATTGACCCCCTTGAGCAGTCTTTTTTTAGAAGCATCTCCGAGCGCAGAAATTGCTTTCAGTTTAGAAAGAATGAGTGATGGTATAAACCCTGCAATAATTCCGATACCCAATGCAAATACAAAGAAGTAAACAACATGAATCAACCTGAAATCCATCTCAACTTTCATTCCATCGGAAATAATCTGAATGAATTCTGGTTTGATTAAAAGTGCCAAGACGACGGCAATGACAAGAGCGAGAGAAGAAATAACCATTGCCTCAACAATGAACTGAAAAAACACCTGTCCTCTGGCAGCTCCAACAATTTTTCTCACTCCCACTTCCTTGGATCGCCTCAGTGAGCGGGCAATTGACAAATTCGTGTAATTGAAGCATGCGGATATGATCACAATCAGTGTCAGGGTGATCAACATATTGATGACCTCCCATGTCATACCGGGTCCGATCTTGTTGTTCAGATCTTTTCCGGGCATAATGTCAGCCAGGTTCTCCAACTGGAAATTTATGGCGTAACGATCTGTTTTAGCATTTTCCTCACGAGCCACTTCATTCAGAGATTCCTGAAGGAGCGCGGCATTGGTATCTTCTGGCAGTAGTACATACACATAGTTTGACCAAATACTTCGCCAGGTAAGAAAGTTGGAATTCTCAACTTTTCTGTAGGTGTTTTCTGCTGTTGAAAAAGAGGCCAACGCCTCAAATTGCATGTGGGAATTGACAGGTACATCCTCCATCAAACCAGTTACCGTATAGCGCTCTTCTCCGGAGGTGACAATCTGTCCAACGGGATTTACATCTTTGAAAAGCTTCTTTGCGGTCTCCTCTGTTAGAACAACCGAATTAGGTTCCTTCAGGGCCGTCGCAGCATCTCCCGATAAAAGGTTAAAGGAAAAAACATCGAAGAATTCTTCCGTCGCATAAAGTCCTCTGACACTAATTACATTTTCACCCTTTGCAATGTCTTTTCGGAAATTTCTCCGCATGATCAATACCTTCTCATTTCCAGTATATTCTTCTTTTAGCTTCTTCCCGATGAAAACAGAAGTGGAAGCATACATCTCAGCATCGGTATCCGAAATCCCTTTGTAAGTAGATAAAACCCTGTAAATACGATCAGAATTTTTGTGAAAATCATCATATGATAGAAGTTCGTTGACATAGGTGATCATAAGAATTCCAACGGACATGGAAATCGCCAGCCCCACCACATTGATAGAAGAGAACAATTTATTTCTGGCAATACTTCTTACAGATGTCTTGAAGTAGTTTTTGAATAGATTAAAAAATGTCATTTGTCCTAATATTTTGGGTTTGCGTACCGTGTACAATCTGAAAAATTTTACTACATCGATGAAAAAAATCAGGTTAGCTCTCGATCGACTCTTTTTAAGATTCCGATCATAGTATTCATGAAGATCCCCCTGCAGATCC
>JANQEC010000335.1 GCA_028278585.1 Cyclobacteriaceae bacterium
AAAAATATCAACTACAGAAATATCAATTACAACGAATTCTCATCAGCAAAGCTGTAGAAAGAATTGTTAGCAATGATGGGATGCACTTACAAAAATATCAACTACAGAAATATCAATTACAACGAATTCTCATCAGCAAAGCTGTAGAAAGAATTGTTAGCAATGATTAAATGGTCCAGGAGATTGATATCCAATGATCTTCCTGCTTCCTTGATTTTTTTTGTTAATGCAGTGTCTTCTTTGCTTGCTCGAAGACTACCGCTTGGATGGTTATGCACTAAAATCAAACCACTTGCGGTTTCTTCCAATGCTTTTTTGAAGATGATTTTCGAATCGACAACCGTGCCGGATACTCCACCTCGACTTACCTGTTGCTTTAGGATCACCTCGTTGTTTCTTTTGAGTAGTATGATCCAAAACTCTTCATGATCCAGGTCTATCAGGTCTCCGTGAATGAAGTCGAATGCGTCTTGGGAAGAGTGTATTTTGATTTTTTGATCTGGATCTGAGTTTTTTCTTCTGCGGCCTATTTCAAGTGCACTTATGATTGATATAGCTTTTGCTTCTCCGATCCCTCTGAATTTCTGCAGGTCTTTGATGGATAACTTCGCTAATGTGTTGAGGTTGTTGCCACAATGATTGAGTAGTTGTTGTGCAAGCTCTACTGCTGTTTGATCTTTGTTTCCGGATCCTATCAATATTGCGACAAGTTCAGCCTCAGATAAGGCTGCTTTTCCTTTTAAGAGTAATTTTTCCCTGGGACGATCCTGTTCTGCCCATTTTTTGATCGTCATACGAGCTTCTTCCATGGCTGTTCTTTGAAAATGAAAGTTTAGATGTTTTTGGGCCGTAACGAAAAAACCCCATGCATTCAATGCATGGGGTATACTAACTGTAGTTCTTGATTTCGTTTATAGACCTGCTACGTGCCTGGTCAATTGTGATTTTAAGTGACCAGCCTTGTTTTTATGAATGATGTTTTTCTTCGCAAGCTTGTCGATCATACCTACAACCTGGATCAAAAGCTCTTCACCTTTCTTCTTATTGGTCGTCTCCTTAAGTCTTTTTATGAACGTTCTGGCTGTTTTATGCTGATACTTATTTCTCAGCTTCTTAGCCTCGTTACTTCTAATTCTTTTTAATGCAGATTTATGGTTTGCCATAATGCTTTTTCTGTTCTGAAAATTTCGGACGGCAAAGATAGATGTTTTAAGTAGAAATGAAAAAGTGAATACTGAATTTTGTTATATAAATGAGTCATTCATGGCCTGTCGAAAAGATTTACTAATTTGGATACATGCGGATCATTTTGACCTTTCTGGTTTTATTGACACCAATTTTTGGTGAGAGTTGGGGCTTTTTTGCTCATCAAAAGATCAATCGGCTGGCCGTGTTCACCCTGCCTCCTGAAATGATCGGGTTTTATAAATACCACATTCAGTATTTGACAGAAAAAGCGATCAATCCGGATAAACGGAGATATGCTGTTAAGAACGAAGCACCCAGACACTACATTGATGTAGATGTTTATGGTGATTCTGCAGTTTATAAAATGCCAAGGTATTGGAAAGATGCCGTTGAAAAATATACTGAAGATACGCTTCAGGCTTATGGCATTGTTCCATATCACATCAACAGAGTAAGTTTTTGGTTGACAGATGCTTTTAAAGACAGGAATGTTGAGCAGATCCTGCGACTTTCCGCAGATATTGGTCACTACATTGCTGATGCCAATGTTCCGCTTCATACTACGGAGAATTACAATGGCCAACTGACGGGGCAATATGGGATTCATGGATTTTGGGAATCAAGGTTGCCTGAGTTATTCTTCGATGACTATGATTTGCTAACAGGAAAAGCTCGATATGTAGAAAATTTACAATTGTATGCATGGGAGGCTGTGGTGAATGCACACCAGGCTTTGGATTCCGTATTGTTGTTTGAAGATCAACTTACCAGGAAGTATTCTGATTCTAAGAAATATGGTTACGAGGAACGAGGCAATACCACAATCAGAACCTATTCTTACAATTTTTCCGAGGATTATCATCGCAGACTGAATGGTATGGTTGAGCGACGAATGAGAGCTTCGATAAGAATGGTGGGAGACTACTGGATGAGTTGTTGGGTGAAAGCAGGACAGCCTGATCTTTCACAACTTATAGGGAAAACAGTGAATGTTCAGGATTCCACATATTTGGAAGATCCTAATGTGAAACTAAGAAATCATGAGGCGGAAATAGAAGGATTATGAAAGTATCAACCAGCCCATTACGAAAAGATGGAAGACGAAAGAACTCTAACTAGACTTAACGTTATTTAATTCTGATTGGCGATAGTAGTTACGTTGTTGTAGTCTTAGCCTGCCATAATAAAGAGGGCGATGATACCAAGTATCAGAGATCCCCATCTCAGCAGAACAGCATATTTTGATAGTAATTGAAATTCCATGCTTTAAAAAGACTAAAACATAGACGTTTTTTGTATTCATCTTTATCCCTAAATCTATCTAGTCAATTGACTTATTAAAGTAAAGCTTTAAGTACGTTAAATAAGAATTTGAAGTAAATCATTTCGATCATTCAAATATTGACCAAAAAAATTTCTTTTTTTCATCTTATTTACCAAATTTTCTAAATCATGCTGATATTTTAATTCTATTCCAACAACTGCAGATCCCGTTTCTCGTGAGTTTTTTTTAGTGTATTCAAAGTGTGTGATGTCATCCGTTGGACCAAGGATCTCTGTTACAAATTCCTTGAGTGCTCCGGCACGTTGCGGAAAGTTCAAAATGAAATAATGTTTAAGGCCTCGGTAAAGAAGTGCCCTTTCTTTGATCTCTTCCGTTCGGGTAATGTCATTGTTGCCACCACTTACGATACAAACCACATTTTTTCCGCTAATCTCTTCTGAAAAACGATCCAACACAGCCAATGTTAAGGCACCTGCTGGTTCAGCTACAATAGCATCCTTGTTATAAAGCTTAAGAATGGTCTCGCATACTTTTCCCTCATGAACGGTGACCATATCATCCAGTATTTCCTTGCAGATTTGGAAGTTTAGATCTCCTACCCGCTTGACTGCAGCTCCATCTACGAATTTTTCAATGTCATCAAGAGAAGTGTTCTTGCCGTTTTTTAATGAGGTATACATGGCTGGAGCTCCCTCGGGCTCAACTCCGATGATTTTGGTGTGCGGAGAAAGTGTTTTGAAGACCGGGCCAATTCCAGAGGCGAGGCCACCACCACCTACAGGGATGAAGAGGATATCAATTGGCACAGTGGACTGCTCTAATATTTCCAACCCGACTGTGGCCTGGCCTTCAATCACTTTTTGATCGTCAAATGGGTGAATAAATGAAGCACCCGTTTCCTGGCAATACGATTTTGCATTATGGTAAGCATCATCAAAACTGTCACCCACAAGCTGAACATCAATGTATGATTTTCCAAACATTTTTACCTGTTCAATTTTTTGTTTGGGTGTGGGGGAAGGCATGAAAATTGTGCCTTTCACCCTGAGTTTTTTGCATGAGAGAGCTACACCTTGGGCGTGATTACCTGCACTGGCACAAACCACACCTTTGGCTAATTCTTCTTTGGAAAGGGAGGACATTTTATTAAATGCTCCACGAATTTTGTAGGAACGCACCAATTGAAGGTCTTCACGCTTCATCAGAACATTGGCATTAAATTGATCTGAGAAGTGAAGATTAGGCATCAAGGGAGTTAAGCTAGCTATTTCCTTTATAGTATTGGCTGCCTGGCTTACTTCCTTAATGTTTGGATAATATAATTCCTCTGTTTCCACTTATTTGTTTTCTGGCCTCAATTTCCGAACTGCGGCTCCTGCCTGCCACATTTCAGACTCTTTCAGCTCATTGAGTTCCTTTTCAAGACCATCTCTATAATCTGATTTCTCGTTAGCTTCTATGGTGATCTTAGCTTCATTCCCTGTTGAAACACTTTCATATAGATCTTCGAAAACAGGTGACACTGCATCTCTGAATTTCTTCCACCAATCAAGGGCTCCACGTTGAGCTGTAGTAGAGCAGTTAGCATACATCCAGTCCATGCCGTTTTCTGATACAAGCGGATACAAGGATTGCGTAGCCTCTTCTACTGTTTCATTGAAAGCCTCTGAAGGAGTGTGTCCCTTTTTTCGTAAAAGATCATATTGAGCAGCAAACAAGCCTTGTATAGCGCCCATTAAACTGCCACGTTCACCTGTAAGGTCGCTGTAGACTTCCCTTTTAAAATCTGTTTCAAAGAGGTAGCCTGATCCAACCCCAATACCCAGGGCAATTACCCGATCTCGTGCTTTTCCTGTAGCATCCTGATGAACTGCAAAAGAAGAATTTAATCCTTTGCCGGCCACAAACAGTCTTCTGAGTGAAGTCCCGGATCCTTTAGGTGCTACTAAAATGACATCCACGTCACTGGGTGGAATGATTCCGGTTTGATCACTGTAGGTGATCCCAAATCCATGGGAGAAATACAATGCTTTTCCGGGGGTCAAATATTTTTGGATCACTGGCCATTGTTCAATCTGGCCTGCATCCGAAAGCAAGTATTGTATGATGGTCCCTTTTTCGCACGCTTCTTCGATTTCAAATAAATCGGTACCTTCAACGAACCCATCGTTCAATGCTTTGTCCCACGATTTTCCACCCTTCCTTTGTCCTACGATCACATTGATTCCATTGTCTCTAAGGTTCAGGGCTTGTCCCGGACCTTGAACTCCATAACCAATTACTGCTACAGTTTCATCTTTCAATGTTTCCTGTGCTTTTGCCAGAGGAAATTCCTCTCTTGTTACAACTTCTTCTAGCGTTCCGCCAAAATCTATCTTTGCCATTTTTCTAAAAAATTATTCTGTTTAAAAGTCTTTAATGCTGAGTTTATTTGATCTGGAGTTCTCCAACTCCTTTATAAATGCTTCTGTTTTTCTTTGCGATTTAGAAATTGCCACGCGACCTGACCTTACAAATTCCCAAATTCCATACGGTTCAAGTGCTAAGTACAATTCATGCGTTTCATGCTTGGTTCCGGTCTTTTCAATAATGATGTGATGCTTATCTAGTGCAATTATTCTGGCTCCATTGTTTCGCACTAGCTTTTCAATCATCCCGTTTTGTTCGAAAGCTCTTGCTGCTACTTTGTAAAGCGCAATTTCCTGGTAGAATATCTGGTCTTCATCGTACACAAAGGCACCCAAAACGTCTACCAGCTTTCGAATCTGTTTCACCACTTTTTCCAAATGTTCTTTTGTTTCGGTTACAACCAGCGTGTACCTGGAAACTCCTGCTACTTCTGTACTGGAAACATTCAAACTATTGATGTTGATTTTCCGTCTACTGAAGATGATTGTAAGCCTGTTCAACAAACCGGGTTTGTCTTCTGTCAAGACGGATAATGTATATTCTTTCGCTTCTTGTTCCATTGTCATTCTAATCTCACATCAGACACGCTGCTTCCGGCTGGTACCATTGGAAACACGTTTTCTTCTTTTTCTACTATAACTTCAAGAAGCGCAGGTCCTTCTGTTGAAAGCCACCCGTCGATGGCAGTATTCAGTTCTTTTCTTTCAGTCACCTTTTGAGCAGAGATATTGTAGCTTTTAGCTAGGGCTACGAAATCGGGATTGACCATTTCGGTAAAAGAATATCTTCGCTCGAAAAAGAGCTCTTGCCATTGGCGGACCATCCCAAGGAAACTATTATTTAAGATCAGGATTTTGACATCAATGTCATACTGCATGATTGTGCCGAGTTCCTGAACAGTCATCTGGAATCCACCATCTCCAATTATTGCGATTACCTGACGTTTCGGAGCGCCCAGTTTAGCACCTGTAGCTGCCGGAAGACAAAACCCCATCGTTCCCAATCCTCCAGAAGTGATGTTGCTTTTTTTCTGGTCAAACTCGTAGTATCGACTTGCGACCATCTGGTGTTGACCAACATCTGTTACCACAATTGATTTACCTTCTGTGACTTGTGAGATGCGATGGATCACTTCAGCCATTTTGAGTTCACCTTTGTTGGGGAAAAGAGCTTCTGACTTCACTTTTTCATTCTCGGCATCATCACAGGCACTAAATTCTTTTAGCCACTTTTCATGACTTCTTTCATCTACTAAAGGAGTTAACAGCTTGAGCGCTTGCTTGGCATCCGCATTAATAGCCACATTGGTTTTTACATTCTTATCAATTTCTGCGGGATCCAATTCAATGTGAATCACTTTTGCCTGTTTGGCGTAGGTTTTTACATCACCAGTGACACGGTCATCGAATCGCATTCCAACGGCAATGAGAAGATCACATTCATTGGTTTTAAGATTAGGTCCATAGTTTCCATGCATTCCAGTGAAGCCTACATATAGTGGATGCTTAGTAGAAAGTGCTGAAAGCCCAAGTAGCGTAGAGGCTACTGGCAATCCGGCTTTTTGGATGAAAGCTTTGAATTCATTTTCAGCACCTGACAAGGTGACTCCCTGACCAACTAATACAAGCGGCTTTTTCGCTTCATTGATAAGTTTGGAAGCTTCAATGATTTTGTTTCCATCAATATCGGGATAGGGCTGATAGCTTCGGATTTTTTCACAGGGTTTGTAATCGAACTCCATTAACTCTTGCTGAGCATTTTTGGTGATGTCTATCAAGACCGGTCCTGGCCTTCCTGAAGCTGCGATATAAAATGCGCGTGAAATAGCATAAGGGATTTCCTCTGCTGAGGTTACCTGGAAATTCCATTTGGTGACGGGCATGGAAATTCCAATGATGTCCGTCTCCTGAAACGCATCACTACCAAGCAAGTGACTTGCTACCTGACCGGTGATACACACCAATGGTGTTGAATCTATCTGGGCATCAGCGATACCTGTTATTAGGTTTGTTGCACCAGGCCCTGAAGTAGCAAAACACACACCAACTTTTCCGGAAGACCTGGCGTAACCTTGAGCAGCGTGCACAGCACCTTGCTCATGCCTGGTCAGTACGTGATTGAGTTTGTTTTCATACTTATATAAAGAGTCATAGACAGGCATAATTGCTCCACCTGGATATCCAAAAATGGTGTCGACGTTTTCTTCAAGTAGACACTTAAGGACTGACTCAGAACCTGCCACAGTTTTCTTTTTTTCTTCTATTTCTACTATAGCTTCCATACTATTTATCCGTTACACATCCACTTGATGCAGATGAGACTAGTTTTGCGTATTTATAAAGGGATCCATTTTGAACCTTCAATTTTGGTGGTGTCCATTGAGCTTTTCGCTGACTCAACTCTTCATCACTTAGTTCAACTTCAATGGTGTTCTTAGAGGCATCTATCGTGATGATATCTCCATCTTCAATGAGGGCGATATTACCGCCATTCTGTGCTTCTGGTGTGATGTGTCCGACCACAAATCCATGAGTACCTCCTGAAAATCTTCCATCGGTAATGAGAGCAACGTCTTTTCCCAATCCAGCTCCCATGATAGCAGCCGTAGGTTTCAACATCTCTGGCATACCCGGGCCTCCTTTCGGACCTTCATAGCGGATGACAACTACATCACCTTTTTCGATTTTTCCACTTTTGATTCCATCGTTAGCTTCAAATTCTCCATCAAAAACTTTAGCCTTTCCTTTAAAGAGTAGGCCTTCCTTTCCTGTGATTTTTGCGACCGAACCTTCTGTTGCCAGATTTCCATACAAAATGGTAATATGCCCGGATGCTTTTATCGGATCTGAAAGATCCTTTACTACTTTTTGCCCTTGCTTCATCGAAGGGATGGTTGACAAATTTTCTTCTATGGTTTTTCCAGTGACTGTAAGACAGTCTCCGTGTAGCATTCCTTTCTCTAATAGGAATTTCATGACGGCAGGCACTCCGCCAATCTCATGCACGTCTTCCATCAGGAACTGTCCACTTGGCTTTAGGTCTGCCAGGAATGGTGTTGTATCACTTATTCTCTGGAAATCACTTAATGTAAACGCTATACCCGCAGCGTCTGCTATGGCCAGAAAATGGAGAACAGCATTCGTCGAACCGCCGAGAATGGTCACCATAGTGATGGCATTCTCTAGTGATTTTTTGGAAACGATATCTGAAGGTTTGATTCCAAGCTTTAACAGGTTCATTGTGGCTTTCCCTGCTTCTTCACATTCATTGACTTTTTCCTGGCTAATTGCCGGGTTAGAAGAATTGTAAGGAAGTGCCATGCCCATTGCTTCAATGGCTGAAGCCATCGTGTTTGCTGTATACATCCCGCCACATGCCCCTGCTCCGGGACATGCGTTTTGAATGACCTTTTTGAATTGTGCTTCATCGATCTTACCAGCTACTTTTTCTCCCCAGGCTTCAAATGCTGATACAACATCCAGTTTCTTATCGTTGAGGCAGCCAGAAGCTATGGTCCCACCGTAGACCATTACTGAAGGGCGATTAAGGCGTAGCATGGCTATTAATGCACCAGGCATGTTTTTGTCACAGCCCACTACTGTAACCAGTCCATCGTAGCTCATTCCCTGAACAACAGTCTCCATGGAGTCTGCGATAATATCTCGTGAAGGAAGCGAATACCTCATGCCGGGAGTACCCATGGAAATGCCGTCACTTACCCCAATCGTATTGAAGATCAGGCCAACACCTTTCGAATCATTGATACCTTTTTTGACGTGCTCAGCTAAACCATTTAGGTGCATGTTGCATGGATTGCCCTCGTATCCTGTGCTTGCAACGCCAACCAGTGGTTTTTTGAAGTCATCATCCGTCAGACCTATTGCATGGAGCATTGCCTGCGCAGCAGGTTGTGTGGGATCCTGTGTGACTGCTTTACTGTATTTGTTTAATTCTTCCATTTTGAATTTTGAGCATAAAAAAACCCTTCTCAAGTTGAGAAGGGTTCTAATATTTTATATCAAATATCCTTCTCAACTCATATCGTAGATGATAATGACGTTAATGATCACAAGGATATTTGAAAGTATATTTTTCATTTTTCGGTCTTAGCCTTCGATTTGGTTTAAGATTTTCCAAAGCTATATCATTTTTAATTACTAGGCTATTTTTTATTGTTTCTAAAAAATCCCTTCTCTACTCGAGAGAAGGGACCACATTGTTTAACGCAACTCAGTCATATGAGAAATCTACTACGAGTTGTATTTTAGATGTTTTTGTTGTCTATATAATCGTGTTTAATGACATGTTGATTGAATCATTTTTCATTTCTATGTTTCCTTGTTCTTCAAGAAAACATGTAATCAAATCTCCTACTTTGGAGCACGGCTGTGCTTCAGCATCTCCAGCAATATCTTGTGTCACAATATTGTTCTCAATTGCCCAATTGACTCCATTTCTAATCAATTCTGCTTCCTCGAACAGTTTGAAATGCTCGTACATCATGGCTACGGAGAGAATGGTTGCCATTGGGTTAGCGATATCAAGCCCTTTGGCTTGGGGGTAGGAGCCATGGATGGGTTCGAACAGAGCGGTTTTGTTTCCAACTGAGGCAGAAGCAAGCATGCCAAGTGAACCAGTAATAACACTAGCCAGATCTGAAATGATATCACCGAACATGTTTTCAGTCAAGATCACGTCAAAGCTTGAAGGTGCTAGCATCACCTGCATAGCTGCATTGTCAACAAACATATAATCAACCTCAACGTCAGGATATTCTTCACTGATGTCTTGAACTACTTTCCTCCAAAGCCTGGATGTTTCAAGAACGTTTGCTTTATCCACAAGTGTCAGTTTTTTTCTCCTGTTTGAAGCAGCTTCAAATGCCTGGTAGGCAATCCTTGAAATTTCATGAGAGGTGTACGTACATAGGTCAGAAGCACGGGTCCCATCTTCAGACTTTGTCTTTTCTCCAAAATAGATACCCCCTGTCAGCTCTCGGTAAATGACCAGATCAACATTCTCAAGCAATTGGTTTTTTAACGGAGAAACACCTTTCAGAATATCATAGGTAGTAATAGGACGAATATTGGAGAAAAGCTCCAGCGTTTTTCTTAGCTTAAGAAGACCTTGTTCTGGTCTAACTTTCAATTCAGGGTTGTTGTCGTACTTTGGATCCCCAATTGCACCAAGTAGTACCGCATCACTCGTTTCACATTTTTCAAGTGTTTCTTTTGTGATGGCCTCACCTGTAGCATCTATGCTAACAGCCCCCATCAATGCTTTCTCAAGCTTGAAATCATGATCAAAGGCAGTATTTACAGCTTCAATAACCTTAATTGCCTGGTCCATTACTTCTGGTCCAATTCCATCTCCGGGCAATATTGTAATGTTCTTCTTCATTCAGTTGCTACTTTTCTTTCGTATGCCTCAATGGCATCTTTAAGGTTAATCAGGTATTCGGTTTCATCTACTCCGTTCAGCAGGCATTCTTTTTTGAAAGGAGAGATTTCAAAATTTTCTTTTAAGTCGATTTCTGAAATGGCTATTTCTTGTTTTTCCAAATCAACAGCTATTCGAGTTTCTGGTTTTTTTGTTATGGCCTCTATGATCTTTTCCAGAGTCGATGGATTAACCTCAACCGGCAAAATTCCATTGTTGTAAGCATTCCCTTTGAATATGTCAGCAAACTGTGAGGATACGACCGCTTTGATACCAAAGCCAGCAACAGCCCACGCAGCGTGCTCCCTACTTGATCCACATCCAAAATTGTTTCCGGCTACTAGTATCTCAGCCCCTGCTCGTTCAGGCTTGTTAAGCTCAAAACTTTCTTTCACATCTCCGTCTTCATTGAATCGCCAATTGTAAAACAGATTTTGGCCATAGCCGTTTTTGTCAACCTGTTTCAGGAAACGAGCCGGGATAATTTGATCAGTGTCAATATTATCGATTGGGAGCGGTATGGCTATTGAATTTATTTTCATGCGAATTCCATGATAGTGGTTGGGTTGGTAACCTTTCCAGTTATTGCAGAAGCGGCTGCAGTTAGTGGTGACGCTAAAATCGTTCTGGCTCCTGGGCCTTGTCTCCCTTCAAAATTCCGATTGGAAGTGGAAACACAGAGGGATCCTGCAGGGATTTTGTCATCGTTCATTGCTAGACAAGCAGAGCATCCAGGCTCCCTGAACTCAAAACCTGCTGCGGCAAATATCTTATCAAGCCCTTCTTCAACTGCCTGTGCACGAACTTTCATAGAACCTGGAACTACCCAGACATTTACATGATCTGCTTTGGTCTTTCCTTCAACTATTTTCGCGACTGCTCGCAAGTCTTCGATCCTTCCATTTGTACAACTACCGATGAAGACATAATCTATTTTTTGCTCTGAAATGAGATCTGCACTATCAAATTTCATGTACTTGAGTGCTTTATCTGAAAGATGCTTGGATGAGCCAATCTTTGCATTCAAGTTGATTCCTGTATCTGGTGCTGTCCCACAAGTAACCATTGGGGAAATGTTTTCTCCTTCGAAATAGATCACTCTATCGAACTGGGAATCTTCTGAAGAATTTAGCGCGAGCCAGTTGTTGATTTTTTTGTCAGAAATCGAAGCTCTTTCTGTTACATAGTCAATGGTTGTCTGATCGATCCCTACCATGCCACCACGAGCGCCCATTTCGATGCTCATGTTGCATACAGTCATTCTCTCATCCATCGAGAAATTTCTGAAAACATCTCCGGCATATTCAACAAAATATCCAGTTGCTCCCTCGGTTCCTAGCTGCGAAATGATATAGAGTATGACATCTTTGGCGGTAACTCCAGGTTTTAGAGAGCCATTCACTTCAATCTTCAAAGTCTTGGGCCTGTTTAGAACCAGACATTGCGAAGCTAAAACTTGTTCAACCTGAGAAGTCCCAATTCCAAAGGCAATGGCGCCAAATGCCCCATGTGTCGAGGTATGACTGTCACCACAAACAATGGTCATTCCTGGTTGTGTGATACCAAGGTCAGGTCCAATGATATGAACGATCCCCTGATTTTCATGGCCCATGCTGTAGAGCTCGATACCGTACTCTTTACAATTCTTTTCTAATGAGGCAACTTGCTTTGCTGACTCGGGATCTTTAATCGGTTCGGATTGGTTAATTGTGGGGACATTGTGATCCGCAGTTGCTAAACATCGACTTGGCCGAAATACTCCAACACCCCTTTTTCTCACTCCGTCAAACGCCTGTGGACTTGTGACTTCATGAATAAAGTGTTGATCAATGTAGATGACATCCAGTCCTTCAGAAATACTCTTGACAACGTGTCGATCCCAGATATTATCGAAAAGTGTATTTGACATCAGGCGTACGTCTTTGTGTTTTGAAAGATCTGGTGTAAATGCGACTCTTCTACATTTTTTGCTTTATCGGCAACTAACAAGAATTCTTTGTATGCAGCTTTAAGCGCATCGGTCTCTAATTCATAGCCAAGCTTTTTGGCATGATAGTTCAAGGCAGCTCGGCCACTTCTTGCTGTTAGTATGATTTCTGATCCAGCTGCCCCAACCTCTTCGGGATTGATGATTTCGTATGTCTCTCGTTTTTTGATGACCCCATCCTGATGTATTCCGGATGAATGAGCAAATGCATTTGATCCAACAATTGCCTTGTTAGGTTGAACCGGCATATTCATCATTTTTGATACGCTCTTGCTTACAGAGGTGATTTGTCTTGTATCAATTCTGTGCTGTACACCGATATGATTGTGCTGATTAATGATCATTACAACTTCCTCAAGAGAGGTATTGCCTGCTCGTTCTCCGATCCCATTGATGGTACACTCTACCTGACGGGCTCCGGACATTACTCCAGAGATAGTATTGGCTGTTGCCAATCCAAGGTCATTGTGACAGTGTGTTGACAAGATTGCCTTATCAATGTTTGGAACATTGTTCATGAGGTAAGCAATTTTTTCTCCGAATTGATCAGGAAGGCAATAGCCAGTTGTGTCTGGGATGTTGATCACATCTGCGCCCACATGGATGACAGCTTCTACAATTTTTGCCAGGAATTCATTATCTGTTCTACCTGCATCCTCTGCATAGAATTCTACCTCGGCAACCTTATCTTTCGCATACCTGACAGCATTGACAGCACGCTCAACAATTTCTTCTTGCGTAGAATTTAGTTTGTACTTTATGTGAGATTCAGAAGTTCCTATCCCCGTATGTATCCTTGGATTAACTGCGTGTTTAAGTGCATTTGCTGCAACATCAATATCTTCTTTTACTGCCCTGGTAAGTCCACAAATGGTTGATTCTTTAATTTCAGCAGCAAGTAAGGAAACAGATTTAAAATCTTCCGGACTAGAAACAGGGAAACCTGCTTCTATGATATCCACACCGAGGCTTTCAAGCTGGTAGGCAATTTCAAGCTTTTCTTCACTTTTTAGTTGGCATCCAGGGACCTGTTCGCCATCTCTGAGGGTCGTATCAAAAACATAAAGTTTGTTCATATCCGGATCAGTGTATTTTTACAACCTTTTACAAAAATGGATATGAGTAAACCCAGACTGAAAACAAAAACCCTGGACTTACATCATTTCAAATTGAAGTTTTGAATTGTAACTGTCAGATAACCAATTAATTAATCCAAAATAAAAACACTTGTCCAAGCAGTTATCATATCAGCTATTTAACCTAATCAAGCGCCTGACTAAGTCGGAAAAAAGGCATTTTAAGCTGTATGCCAGTAGAAATATTTCGGAAAAGGAACCCTTAACCATTCAACTTTTTGATGTTTTTGATCGACAAAAGGACTATGATGAGAAAAAAATTAACCAGGCATTTCCTAAGCTAAAACCGAATACGCTATCAAATCAAAAAGCTCATTTGTATGAACTTCTGTTAGGAAGCTTAAGGCTACTTCATCACAATGATCCGAAAATCAGGATTAAGGAATTGATCAGTTATGCAGATGTGCTTCATATAAAGGGTTTGTACCGTCAGAGCCTTGGTCAACTGCAAAAGGCGAAACAGTTGGCAGAGGAACACCAGGTCGATATTCTCAGGTTGGAGATCATAGAATTAGAGAAGCAGATTGAGTCAAGGTATGTTACAAGGAGTCATTCGAAAAGGGCAGAGGAGTTAATTAATGAATCGAAGAGGTTACGGAGCAAATTCTATTTTCAAGGATCCTGGTCCGATTTGGCTCTTAGTTTGTATGACTATTATCTAAAGTTTGGACATACCAAGAATCAAAAGGAACACGATCAGATACAAACTTATTTTCATCAAAATATTCCTGAGGAGAATGAGTCTGAGATCATACATGAATATCAATGTTATGTATGGTTTTACTATATCACTCAGGATTTTGCCCAGTGTTATCGGTATACGAGAAAATGGTGTGGCTTTTATGAAGCCAACAAGACCTTGATGAAGAATGAGCCCGAGATGTATATGCGCGGATTGCACAATGCACTTTCAGCCCTCTTTTACTGTGATGACAGCGCACGATTCAGAAAAGAACAGGAAAAGCTCGAAGAGTTTATCACTGAAAAAAGTGGTGGTTTCAACGAGAACCAGTTGACCCTGGCATTTATCTATTCCGAAACAGCGAAGCTCAATCGATTTTTTATTGAAGGCAGGTTTAGTGATGGGGCGGCTTATTGCAAGGAATTCGAACGAAAAATCAAAGAAAACGAGGGGAAGTTGGATATTCATCGAGTAATGGTTTTTCATTATAAAATGGCCAGCTTGAAATTCGGAAGCGCAGACTTTCAGGGGGCTGTTCGACACTTGAACTTTATCATCAATCACCCAAATCTTGCATTGAAGGAAGACATCCAATGCTTTGCACGGATATTAAATCTTATCTCACACTATGAGTTGGGGAACGATGATCTGATTGATTTTCAGATTAAATCAACCTATCGATTTCTTCTTAAGTTGAAGGACTACCAAAAGGTGCAATCTGCGATTTTTGGGTTCTTGAAAAAATCAGTTTATATGGACCGAAAGCGACTCATTCCAAATTTCAAATCACTAAGAAATGAATTGATCGCTATCCTGGAAGATCCTTATGAGCGAAGGCCGACGTTGTACCTGGATATTATTTCCTGGCTCGAAAGCAAAATTCATAATAAACCCGTGGAGGAAATTGTGCAGGAGAAGAAAGAAGTGAATTTAAAATCTTAACGGCAATAAAAAAGCCAGAATAAAGATTCTGGCTTTTTGATCTATTTTGGAAAGCCCTTATCCGATTGTTACTCTTTTGAATTCAGATACTGTAAGTCCTTTAGTAATTCCATCCAGGTATTGTGAAATTGATTGTGAATTGTCTTTCACAAAAGCCTGGCTTAGCAGTGTATTTTCTTTGAAAAACTTATTGAGCTTACCGAGTGCAATTTTTTCAACTAATTCTTCTGGCTTTCCTTCTTGCCGTGCCTGATCCTTTCCGATCTCAACTTCTTTTTCAACAATAGAAGAATCAACACCGTCTTTGTCTACTGCAACAGGATTCATCGCAGCGATTTGCATGGCAACGTCTTTACCAGCCTCGGTCACATCAGTTCCATTAACATTTTTAAGTGCAACCAAAACTCCAAGCTTGGAATTTGAATGGATGTAAGGCACAACAGCTTCGCCTGAAAGTAGTTCGAATGCCTGTACTTCTAATTTCTCACCAATCTTTCCTGTGAGTTCGATGATCCTCTCACCTACGGTTAAATCTCCAAGGCTCATTGAGTTAAGAGCTTCAGCATCTGCAGGCTTTTGCGCAAATGCTAACTCAGCGATTTGATTACCTAGCTCAACGAATTCCTCGTTTTTAGCTACAAAATCCGTTTCGCATGTAAAAGCAACCAATGCTCCTTCAGTTCCTGATTCATTTGTTTTGGCAAAAACCACACCTTCGGAAGTTTCTCTATCAGCTCTGGATGCTGAAACTTTTTGGCCTTTTTTTCGAAGTAATTCGATTGCCTTATCGAAATCTCCACCTGCCTCAGTTAGTGCCTTTTTGCAATCCATCATGCCGGCACCGGTCATTTGTCGAAGTTTGTTTACGTCTTGTGCTGTGATAGCCATTTTATGAATTTTTAGTTTTCTAATGCTTTTAAATAAAAATTGAATCCCGTCCCGATAACTATCGGGATCAGGATTCAATCTTCATATTGAGATTTTATCGTCTGTTATTCTGCTACTTCCGGCTTTTCGTCAACTGCTTTTTTTGCAGCTTCTTCTTCAGCAGCAGCTTGCTCTTCTTTGTCTTTCTTTCTTTCTGCCAATGCTTCTTCCAAAGCAGAACCGATGTGCTGTGTGATCAACTGAATTGATTTAAACGCATCATCGTTTCCAGGAATAGGATAATCTATTTTGTTAGGGTCAGAGTTCGTATCCACAATTCCAAAAACAGGAATATTTAATTTCTGCGCTTCAGCGATCGCGATGTGCTCTCTTTTGATGTCGATCACAAAAAGGGCTGCAGGCAACCTGTTGAGGTCGGCGATACCGCCAAGTACCTTTCTCAGCTTATCTTTTTCCCGAGTCATCATCAAACGTTCTCTTTTTGCAAGGTTGGCGTATGACTCTTCTTTCATCATCTTCTCCATTGAAGTCATTTTTTTCAATGACTTTCTAATGGTAGAGAAGTTAGTGAGCATGCCACCTAACCATCTTTCGGTTACGTATGGCATTTTAAGCTTTTGAGCTTCTGACTCAACTACTTCCTTCGCTTGCTTCTTAGTAGCTACGAACATCACTTTTCTTCCTGATCGTACAATCGCCTGAAGTGACTGGACAGCATCATCAAGACAAGCCAAAGTTTTGTGGAGGTCAATGATATGAATGCCATTTTTCTCCATGAAAATGAAAGGTGCCATTGCTGGATTCCACTTTCTTGTCAGGTGTCCGAAATGTACACCTGCATCCAATAAGTCTTTATGTTCTAGTTTTTTCATTCTGGCTTTGCTCAATCTTATCGTTTACTGAACTGGAATCTTCTTCTTGCTTTTCTTCTTCCATACTTCTTACGCTCAACCATTCTGGAATCCCTGGTTAAGAACCCTTCGGATTTTAGAGGCCCTCTGAATTCTGCATCTACTTCTGTCAATGCTCTTGCTATTGCAAGTCTTACTGCTTCAGCCTGACCTGAAGGACCACCACCCATCACATTCACCTTGATGTCAAAATTACCATCTTGCTCAACTTTTGCGAGCGGTTGCTTCACGATGGTTTGAAGGATTTCAGAAGGGAAATATTCGGTAAGCTCCCTGTTATTAACTTTAATCTCACCTTTACCACTCGTCATGTAAATACGAGCTACTGATGTTTTTCTCCTTCCTAACGTATTAATTCTATCCATTCAGATCTAAAGTTTTACTTCTTTTGGTTTTTGTGCTGCATGAGGATGCTCAGCTCCTTCATATACATGTAAATTTTTGAATAGCTGCCTTCCAAGTCGGTTGATTGGAAGCATTCCTCTAACCGCTTTTTCCACTAAAATGGTAGAAGATTTGGCTTTCACCTGGTTAGGTGTTTCTGTTCTTTGACCACCAGGATATCCGGTGTGACGAACGTATTGCTTATCCGTCCATTTGTTTCCGGTCAATCTCACTTTGTCTGCATTGATAACAATTACGTTATCACCGCAATCCATGTGAGGAGTATATCCGGGCTTGTGTTTGCCTCTGATCATCTTTGCAACTTCACTTGCCATTCTTCCAAGTACCTGAGAATCAGCGTCTACAATGAGCCAATTCTTTTCAGCAGTTGCTTTATTTAATGATACAGTTTTAAAGCTGTTAGTATCCAATTTTCTATTGATTTTATCGTATCAAAATCCTCCTCTTTCGAAAAGGGACACAAAAGTATAATTTTCATTTTAGAAATCAAATAGGGTGGTCCTAATTAAATTTTCTAAGCTGCTTGAGTAATACAGTAAAATCCTTGGGATAGGGTGCTTCCATTTCCAGGATCGAACCATCCATTTGCTTAAAAGTGATCGAAGAGGAGTGTAGTGCCACTCGTTCAATCATAGGTCTTTCCTCTTCCCATTTCTTTTGATTGAAATTTCGCTTGATTTCTGATAAATATGCTGGTACTCCTCCATAATCTTTATCGTGAATGATAGTTGAATTATGGTGAGCCAGGTGTGCCCTGATTTGATGCATTCTCCCAGTTACGGGAAAGCACTTCACAAGGGTATGTTTTTTGAAAAGTTCAAGGGTTTCTATCAGCGTCAAGGAGGGTTTCCCACTTCTGAAATCTACTCTTGATTTATTGTTGGTACTGTAGAGTGGTTCATCTGCCTCAAATGAACGAAACTTGTGCAAGCCGTTCAATACTGCGTGATAGACTTTTTTGACTTCCCGGTTTTGAAGCAATGCGGCAAAATACTTATAGGCATCTGCATGGTTGGCAATGACGATCAACCCCGATGTTTCCTTATCCAGTCTGTGACATACTTGAGCTTCTATGTTTTCCCCCCTCGCAAGCTTCAATAGATTTGTCGCATCATTCCGGTCCTCAAGACTCGATAGATGTGGAGGTTTGTTGACAATGCAGAAGTCATCATCTTTATGAAGAAGAAGTTCCTCAAAGTTGATTTGCTTAAGTGACTTATGCGTATTCCTCTTCATCTGCTGATTCGACCACACGTTCAATGAATGTGGCTTTTTCTAAATCAAAATAGAATTTGGAACCGACTTTGAATTTGCTTTCTACGAAAATTTCAGAATGGTGCCCGTCCAAAATATGTTTGACAATAGATAACCCTAGTCCTGTTCCTCCTTTTTCACGAGATCTACTTTTTTCCACACGATAGAACCGCTCAAAGATTCGGCTTAAGTGCTCTTTTGGAATACCCCTTCCATTGTCCTGTACGGTGGTTCTTACTTTCCCATTTACTTCTTTGAACCTGATCCGTACTTTCCCATTTTTCCTTGTATACTTGATAGCATTGGACACCAGGTTCATCATTACCTGGTAAATTCTTCGATAGTCACCCCGAACTATTATGGGCTCAGAATACTTTTTGGGTATTTTAAGGTCAATCTCATTTTTATCGGCACGGGATTCTAACTGATCCAGAATTTCCCGACATAATGCCAGCATGTCAAAATTCTCAAAGTGCATCTTAATGTCTCCGGATTCTATTTGGGAGATAGTAAGTAGGTCCTGAACCAGCAGATCGAGACCGTCAAGGC
>JANQEC010000340.1 GCA_028278585.1 Cyclobacteriaceae bacterium
CTGCAAAACCTTTTACAGCGGTTCGAATCCGCTTAGCGCCTCCAAAAAGCTCAGTTAATTTTAACTGGGCTTTTATCTTTTCTAAGCATAATACTTATAATTCGATGCGTATTTTAACTGATTTAGGAGAAATATATATGCTGTAGCATTGTCATGTCAATCAAACAGCTATGGTCACAGTACTTTTCTCATTTGCTTTGCTTACTACTTTCATTCTAGTTGAAAGTAGCTGGATGGCTCCGAGGAGCAAAAAATTAGGGTGATACTTGCAGAGATGGTTTTCCGTTAACAATAGTGATCGGAAAACATTTCTGCATTTATTTTGAACCCAGATGTTTCGAAAAGTACTTATAATATTCCTCTTTACTTCCCAGGTCTCATTCGCACAGAACTTTCTTTCATGGCAATTTAAGGATCGGTACTTCTCTGCATCAATAGGAACAGGTACATCTACTTATTTTGGAGAACTTAACTTCAAAGACAAAATTAGTGACGATCTTTCACAGCTAAGTGGGGCTATTGAGGCGCGACTACTTAGCCGCGTTGGTGCCCGAATCGAAGCAACTTATTTCACAATCAATGGCAATGACAACCAGGCGCCGGATAGCACATTCCAACGTCAAAGAAACCTGAGCTTCAACTCGCGGAATTTTCATTTGCAGTTACATACCATCTATTACCTCAAAAGATACAATGGAGACTATTTTAAAAGATGGGCAACGGACCCATACATTTTTACCGGAGGTGGGTATCTCTTTTATAACCCAACAGCCAAACTTGGCGATGAAGCATTTTCACTTCGACAGGCACAAACTGAAGGAGTAGAATACAGAAAATGGACATTCACCATTCCTGTCGGAGTAGGAGCAAAATTTAAAGTCAATGAATTCACCAATATAAATTTCGAAGTATCCTATCACTTCACATTCACCGACTATCTGGACGATGTTTCCAATACCTATGCCACTGAATTTTTGAATGAGACAGCTCAACTACTAGCCGATCGAAAAGATGAAGTTGGTGTGGTTAATCCTACATTTTATGATCAGATCCAGCCCGGATCCGTTCGTGGTGACCCCTCAAACAAAGATCGATTTCTACAAATCAGTTTAAAACTGGAATTGTTTATACCAGCCGAGGTTTTCAGTGGCAAAAAAGAGCCTGTTATTCGAAAACCTTCGTACAAAAAACAGCAGAAAACCTCTCCTAAGAAAGAGAAGAGGAAAGATAAGAGTTAATCTGCTCCAAAATGTAGCTTTGGTCATCATCAGTCAATCCTGTTCCTGATGGGAGACATACCCCCCGATTATATATACTTTCCGATACTCCACTACCAATGAAGGGAACCCCGGCATAAGCTTCATTGAGATGCAATGGTTTCCACAGAAGCCGTGACTGAATCTTCTTTTCACCTAAAAATCGAACCAATTCAATAGGATTTGCAAATGTTTCATCACCCAATGGTGTTGTAAGCCAGCGGTTACAAAAGTATCCGCTTGGTTCAGGTTGCAATTGAAATGTAGAAGGAAGATTAGATCTATAGTATTCGAATATCTCACGTTTTCGACTAATGAAATCCTCTATTTTTTCCAGTTGGGCCAACCCTATGCCAGCAAGCAGATTGCTTAAACGGTAGTTATAACCAATTTCATGGTGATCGTATCCAACGTCGCTCATGTTTGCTTGTGTCGCAAGATGAAGTCCTCTACTATATTTCTCGTCCTTCATAATGAGTGCACCGCCACCACTTGTTGTGACCAATTTGTTCCCGTTAAAAGATATAATCCCAAATGCTCCAAAAGAGCCTACAGGTCGGCCATTTGTCGTCGAACCTATTGCTTCAGCAGCATCTTCAATTAGGATTACATCGTGTTCCTCACATATCTTTTTGATCTTTTCAATTTTAGCTGGAACTCCATAAAGATGTGTTGCTATTATAGCTTTTGGTTTTTTAGTGCTTGATCCCAAGTATTCGTCAAGCAACTCTGGATCCAAATTCCATGTCTCAGACTCACTATCAATAAAAACCGGAGTAGCTCCCTGATACAAAACCACATTTGCACAGGCAGCAAAGGTGAAGGTTCCAACGACTACCGTATCTCCCTTTTCTACACCGGCTAGCACCAGTGCGAGGTGAAGTGCAGCAGTTCCGGAATTTACGGCCAATACCCTCCTGTCCTTGAACAACCTTTCAAGTTCTTTTTCAAAAAGATCCAACTGTGGGCCAACCGGTGCAATCCATCCGCTCTCAACCGCGTCATTCAATAGGTCCCTTTCCCTCTCTCCCACGTTGGGTGGAGACAAATAAATCATTCTATCCCTCATCTTCTTTTTGAATATTCAATGAATGTTTCTTGCTTTTGATCAATGAAATCAGCCTGGCTAAATTTTAAAAGCTGTAGCAAGGTCAATACTAATATTTTACAATCCAGAAAAAAAGAAATATGCCGGACATAATAGACGTCATGCTCCATTCTCGTTTTCCAATCTGACCAATTACGACCATGAACCTGGGCCCAACCAGTTATACCAGGAAGCACCTGGTGGCGAATTATCTCGTATTCATTGTAATGTTCCAGGTATTCAACCAGCAAAGGTCTTGGACCAATTAAACTCATTTCTCCCTTTAATACGTTTATAAGTTGGGGCAACTCATCAAGTGAAAGCTTACGAAGTAAGCTGCCAAATCTGGAAATTTCCGTGTTCCCATCAACTTCCCTGTTCTTCATTGTTTTAAACTTAAGAACTGAAAAAACTTTGTGGTCTTTTCCTGCTCTATTTTGAAAAAAAAGAACCTTTCCTCGATTAAAGATTGCAAGAAGGATTGTAGAAAGAATAAGAATTGGAGAACATACAACAATCAGGAACAAAGCTACCAATCGATCAAACAGTGGCTTCACAATGGAGGGATATATTTTTTTAGCTCCTGACATCATAAAAATAGGGATTCCCGCATATATTTGATATTTTTCAAGCGCGAAAACCTACCCCGTTTGTTCCAGCTATGAAAATATTTCGGTTTGTTTTTTTCTTCATCCTTGCGGTTGCCCTGGGAATTGCGCTCAATTCAAAAATAGGGGTAGCTCCTCCAATGGGAAAATTCCTGAGCCCTTTTCATGGATTTTGGAAGAATGCTGAAAATGAAACAATCGATCTTCCGATTCAAATCAACTCAGATTTTCTATCGGAACCCGTCAGTGTCCATTTTGATGAAAAGCTTATCCCTCATGTTTTTGCAAAAAATGAACCCGACTTGTATTATACTCAAGGATACATCACTGCGTATCACCGACTTTGGCAAATGGAGTTTCAATTGCTGGCAGCGGATGGAAGACTTTCTGAAATTCTAGGAAAAGCAGCACTAAATTTTGATCGGTCACAGCGAAGAATAGGATTAGGGTATGGAGCAAGAAATGGAATGGAGATATTCCGTAATGAAGAACCAGAGTTGATTAAAGTTATAGAAGCTTACACTGCCGGTGTAAATGATTATATCAATTCCTTAAAACCGGAAGATCTACCAATTGAGTATAAACTGCTGGATTATAAACCAGAGCCATGGACACTTTATAAGTGTTTTCTTTTTTTATCTAACATGCAAAAAGCACTTTCAAGCGGTGATACAGACCTTGAAAATACAAATGCCTTGAAATTGTGGGGAAGAGAAGTATTCGATATTCTGTATCAAGAAAAGTTCACCTCAACTGACCCAATCATTCCGAAAGGCACCTCATTTGATTTTGCGCCTATCCCAACACCCGAGCAAGATTCAAGTTACGTGTTGAGCTTCACAGCTCCATTTATAGAAAAACCAAATCCTGATAACGGAAGTAATAGCTTCGTGGTTGGTCCGCAAAAAACTACAAATGGCAGTACTATACTAACCAACGAACTTGATCTAAATCTAACAGCACCTAGCATCTGGTACCTTATCCATTTAAATACACCTAACATGAATGTCATGGGGTCCTCATTCCCTGGTGTCCCAATGGTAGTTAGCGGATTTAACGATTCCATCGCATGGGGTGAAACCAATTCGAGAGCTGATGTAGTTGATTGGTATTCCATCGAGTTTAAGGATGGAACAAGAAATGAATACAGATACAATGGAAACTGGGTCCCGACCAGGAAGGAAATAGAAAAGTTTGAGATAAAAGGAGAAGCAGCATTTTATGATACATTGATCTATACACACCATGGGCCGGTTGTCTACGACAGAAACTTCACCATCAACCCCAATAAGTTAAACCTTGCCATGAAATGGATTGCCCACAATCCTTACAAAGAGTACAAAGCCTTTTACATGTGTAACAAGGCAAACAATTACGACGACTTTGTTGAAGCTTTCAGTAATTATTCGGGACCAGCTCAAAACATTTCATTTGCATCAGCCTCTGGAGACATTGGTATCTATATATCAGGAAAATTCCCCATCAAGTGGAATGAGCAAGGGAAATTTTTGATGGATGGGTCCAATGCAAAACACGAATGGAAGGAGTTTATCCCTTTTGAACAAAATCCAAGTGTACTAAATCCAGATCGAGGATTTGTGAGCTCAGCTAATCAATACCCGGTTGACTCGCTGTACCCCTACTACATCTACGATTATCATTATGATCGCTACAGAGGAAGGAGGATCAATGATCGGTTGAGAGTAATGGAACAAGTTGAAGTTGAGGACATGATGAAACTTCAATACGATAATTTCAATTACCTGGCGTTTGAAACCTTGCCCATGATGCTGGATAGTCTTGATACTGCATCTTTCACAGGATTTGAACTCGAATACTATACCAAGCTTAAAGATTGGGATTATTTTAATGAAGCAGATCGGGAAGTTCCATCCATTTTCAAAACTTGGTGGGACAATTTGCGATCGAAGCTTTGGGATGAAATCGATAGTGCGGACGTTCGACTCTTTAAGCCTGACTGGTACAATACGTATAATGTTCTTAGAAATTTTCCTGATTTCGAGATGATCGATGATAAAAGGACTTCAGAAAAAGAGGGCACTGGCGACCTTTATCGGATCACCTTTAGAGAAACTGTAGATCAGCTTGAAAAATACCTTGCAACAGACGGTAATGAACTGACATGGTATCTATTTAAAAATACGACCATACGACATTTGTTGCGATTGGATCCTTTCAGTACAAAACAAGTGAAAGTTGGTGGTTATCGCTCAATTGTCAATGCTGCCTCAGAACTCCATGGACCATCCTGGAGAATGGTCGTCGAACTTGGAAATGGAGAGGTTAATGCCTGGGGTGTTTATCCGGGAAGTCAATCCGGGAATCCAGGGAATCCGACGTATGGACATATGATCGACGATTGGGGGACGGGGAACTATACGAAATTACTTTTTGAACAGACACTGAATACTGAATCTGATGGGATTGTTTATTCCGTGCAATTAGACCCAAGCAATAAGTAAAAATGAAACTGATCTTCCGAATAATTCTCATTGGAGCACTGACCTACTTGCTATCGCCTTTTTTCACCTGGTGGACGGGTATGGGAGCTGCATTTCTGATTTGCCTGCTAATGCCATCCACTCTTCTAAATGCATTCGTGGCAGGATTTCTCGGTGTGGGACTTATCTGGTTTGGGCAGGCCTGGGTATTGGATGTAGCTAACAACTCCCAATTTACAGAGGTCATCATCGAACTTTTGCAAGTTCCTTTAATTGACGAACCATTCTTGCTGGTTCTGGCAACAGGATTGATAGGCGGGCTCTCAGGAGGGTTAGCAGGAACAAGTGGTGCCAGTCTTAGGCACGTATCCAAAAAGAAAAA
>JANQEC010000358.1 GCA_028278585.1 Cyclobacteriaceae bacterium
CATGATATCCACTTTTTAAAGTCATGAATTTGGTTTTTTGAGAGAAGCCCAGGGAACGTTGATACTGAACGGCCATTTTCATTGCCACTTCTACGGACACCGAACCACTGTCGCTAAAAAAAACATTATTCAATCCCTTAGGCGTAATTTCAACCAGTTTTTGCGCCAATGAAATCGCGGGTTGATGTGTAATTCCGCCAAACATTACATGAGCCATCTTTTCCATTTGTCCCTGAGCTGCCTGATTAAGTTCCGCAACATTGTACCCATGGATGGCCGTCCACCAACTTGACATTCCGTCAATTAGCTCTCTGCCATCAGCTAGTTTCAGGCGGACTCCTGAAGCAGATATGACAGGATATGTCGGGAGTGGGTTTGTCAAAGAGGTGTAGGGATGCCAAATGTGGTTTTTATCAAAATCCAGTTCTGATTGACTAAAATTCAATTCTTCTTGCATGTTTGCTGATGGTTTCAGACGTGACTTGTTCTTCCCATGGTAATTCAAGCAGACACCTGGTATTTGCCCGGTGCATGATCACATCATACGATGTTTGATTTTTTTCTCCACTAAATATCAATCCGATCAAAGGAATGTTTCGAGTGTTCAATTGCTCGATTGAAAGAAGTGTATGATTGATGCTTCCCAGGTAATAGTTGGCAACCAGAACTACCGGAAATCCTACTTTCACGATCCAGTCAAGATTGAGGAAATCTTTTGTGAGCGGAACCATTAATCCACCTGCGAGTTCGATTACAAGATCATTTTTTGTTTCAGGAATACTCATTTTTTCCTGGTCGATCTCGATACCATCAATTTTTGCAGCCGCATGTGGCGACATAGGCGTTTTTAGCCGATAGGATTCAGGATGAATAATTGTTTTGGAATTTGAGATCAGGCGCTTGATTTTCATCGAATCTGTATTATCGAGATCACCAGCCTGGACAGGTTTCCAATAGTCTGCATTTAGCGCTTCACAAAGTATTGCTGAGATGACTGTTTTGCCAACATCTGTTCCTATGCCTGCTACTACTATTTTTTTTGGTTCCATTTTTTAATGACACTAAATAACAGATCAATCTCATCCCTGGTATTGAAAGAATGCAACGAGATTCTTAATCGCTCCATTCCGGCAGGTACACTCGGGCTCCTGATAGGCAGAATGTTTATTCCCTGTCCATGAAGACTATTTGCCGCAGCTATGACCTGATCATTTCCGGGAATGATCAACGATTGGATTTGTGTGTTAGAGTTGAGCCAGTTAAGATTCGAAAGCTCACTTCTTTTGGAAATGAAATAATCAATAGTGGAAAGCAGGTTGGTTCTTAAACCAGTGGACTCCTGGTTCAATTCATATGCACATTTGATAGACGCAAGTTGATGGTCAGAAGGAGCCGTGGAATAAATAAAAGAACGGGCAAAATTTACCAGGTATTCCTTTAGCCATTTTTTTCCTAAAACTGCTGCGCCATGCACACCCATGGCTTTGCCAAAAGTGACGACAGTAGCCAACACATCGTTTTGAATTCCATAATTCGCGCACATTCCTTCACCATGTTGACCGAAGACTCCTATTGCATGTGCTTCATCGACTATTAGTTTAGCTTTGTGGCGGCTGCAAATCTCAAGGATGGATTCTAATTGGGCAATATCTCCATCCATTGAATAAACGGATTCAACAAGTACTATTTTTTCACCTTCAGTTTTGGATAATTTGTTTTCCAAATCTTCCAGGTCGTTGTGTTTAAACTTCAGTTTTTCTGCATGACTCAATCGAATACCATCGATCATGCTTGCATGAATGAGTTCATCCGAGATAAATGTGATTCCTCTTTTTCCGAGGGCAGAGAGGAGTCCAACGTTGGCGTTGTAACCTGAGCTAAAGACGAGCGATGAATCTGACCTATGATAATCTGCAATGGATTTTTCAATGGATTCTGCAAATATGCTATTCCCACTTAATAGTCTGGAACCTGTAGAACCTGTGCGTTTTGGTTCTCTTTCGGTATACGCTTCAGCTATTTTCTTGTAAAGCTGATCGGATCTTGAAAATCCAAGGTAATCGTTTGAATAAAAGTCAATCTGGTCGGATGCGGTTGGTAACGTGCGAAGAAGATTGGCCTTCTTCCTTTTCTCCAGCTCTTGCTGATACCTATTCATTCAAAACTTCTTCTTTCTGCTGTTGAAAAGCTGCTCTTGGAACTAATCCCAGAATGTCGAACATCTCTTTGTCATCATTGAAATCCGGATTGGGTGTGGTAAGTAATTTATCCCCAGCAAAAATTGAGTTTGCTCCTGCCATAAAACACATGGCTTGCTCTGAGAGACTCATTCCTTCACGTCCGGCTGATAACCTAACAACTGATTTTGGCATTACTAACCGGGCTGTTGCAATCATCCTGACTAATTCGTGGAAAGCAACTCTTGGTTGTTCAGCAAGTGGCGTGCCTTCGACAGGAACAAGTGCATTTATTGGTACTGACTCAGGATGGACATCCATGTTCGCCAATGTCTTCAGCATTCCAATTCTGTCTTTTGCCGATTCACCCATTCCAATAATTCCTCCGGAACAAACGGTGATATTCGCTTTTCGAACGTTTTCAATGGTCCTTAATCGATCATCGTACTCACGTGTTGTAATGATATCCTCATAAAATGCTTCCGAAGTATCGATGTTATGGTTGTATGCGTAAAGTCCGGCGTCCGCTAATTTCTTGGCCTGCATTTCAGACACCATACCCAGTGTACAGCAAACCTCCATGTCCAGGTCGTTGACAGTCTTGACCATTTCAAGCACCTTGTCGAAATCTTTGTTGTCCCGGACTTCTCTCCAGGCGGCTCCTAAACACATTCGTGAAGCTCCGCTTTCTTTTGCTGATTCCGCCTGGGCTTTCACTTCCTCTACCTCCATTAATTTGTGAACTTTGATATCTGTGTGATACCTGGCGGCTTGAGGACAATAAGCACAGTCTTCAGGGCAGCCGCCTGTTTTAATTGAAATTAAGCTACTCACCTGAACCTCTCTTGATGAGTGAAATTCCCGGTGTTTGGTAGCAGCATCGAAAACTAACTCAAGTAGTGGTCTATTGTAAATTTCTTCGATTTCTTCTATCGTCCAGTTATGTCTGAGTTCGTCCATTGAGTGATTGATTAACTACTGCAATATTACATAATTAGAAAAGTCAGTTAGATAAATCCTCGACTTTTACACCATGTTAATGGCTTTATCATTATGTAAGCTCCCATTATGTATGGATAATGTCTAATTCGGAAGCATTCTATCCGGATTACACCCAGTTGAGAATAGTTTTTTCGATGATATCACAGCACTCATGCAATTGCTCTTCTGTCATTACAAGTGGAGGAGCAAACCGAATGATATTTCCATGAGTTGGTTTAGCCAACAGGCCATTGTCTTTGAGTTTAACACAAATATCCCAGGCTGTAGAGCTGTCTTCGGAATCATTGATCACAATTGCATTGAGTAGTCCCTTACCTCTAACCAATCTAACAAGCGCTGTTTTCTCGATCATGTGATTCATTCGCTCCCTGAACAGTTCTCCAAGTTTCTGCGCGTTCTCTGCTAGTTTCTCATCTTTTATAACCTCCAGGGCAGCAATTGCTACTTTAGCTCCCAACGGATTTCCGCCAAATGTTGATCCATGCTGCCCGGGCCTGATCACCTCCATTATGTGATCATCGGCTAATACGGCAGAAACCGGATAGACACCACCAGAAATAGCTTTCCCAAGGATAAGTACGTCCGGGCGTATGTTTTCATGGTCTACTGCAAGTAATTTCCCGGTGCGGGCAATTCCTGTTTGTACTTCGTCAGCAATAAAAAGTACATTCTTACTCCTGCAGAGTTCAGAAGCCGCCTTTAAGTATCCTTCTTCAGGAACCATGACTCCTGCTTCACCCTGAATTGGCTCCACAAGGAACCCGGCAACATTGGTATCTTCAAGTGCAGCCTTTAATGCCTCAAGATCATTATATGGAATTCGTTCAAATCCTGCAGTGTAAGGTCCGAAGTTTCCATTGTCAGGATCGTTTGAGAAAGAAATAATTGTAGTAGTTCTTCCATGGAAATTGTTTTCACAGACGATAATCTTTGCCTGATCCCTGGCAATTCCTTTCTTTTCGTAGGCCCACTTTCGACAAACCTTGATGGCAGTCTCCACAGCCTCCGCACCAGTGTTCATTGGCAGCACTTTCTCAAAGCCAAAATATTCGGTGATGAATTTTTCATAGACACCTAACACATCATTGTAGAAAGCGCGGGAAGTGAGTGTCAGATTTTCCGCCTGATCTTTGAGCGTTTGAACAATTTTTGGATGGCAATGACCCTGGTTCACGGCCGAATAGGATGAAAGAAAATCGTAGTACTGCTTGCCTTCAACATCCCAGACATGCACACCCTCACCCTTGGCAATGACTACAGGTATAGGATGGTAATTGTGAGCACCATACTGGTTTTCCATTTCCATCAATTCATTACTCGAAAGGGTATTTACAGCTGACATATCTTTGACGTTTATTTATTGAATTGCAAAAGTAGTTATTTGGGAAATGGGTAAAAAGGAAAGTGCGAATGAAGATGGTGAATTATGGTATTTTGAGAATGGATTAACGGTGTTTACAGAGAAATATCATCTTGAACGTGGATTTTGCTGCAAATCTGGCTGTAGACATTGTCCTTATGGATTTAAAAAAGAATGAATCCTTGTTGGTTTCCAATTAAATCATCAATTTTGCAATCCATTTTTCAAAAGCATAAAGAAGATGTCTAAAGTTTGCGATATCACAGGGAAAAGACCACAGGTAGGAAACAATGTTTCGCATGCCAACAATAAGACAAAAAGAAGATTCAATCCTAATCTTCAGAAGAAGAGATTCTATATCCCTGAAGAGGACAAATGGGTTACGTTAAAGGTTTCTACATCTGCTTTGAGAACCATCAACAAAATTGGTATAGCCGCTGTCTTGAAGAAAGCTCGTGCCAACGGGATGGTAATCGAATAAAGAAATTACTTCTAACTTGAAGGATAACCCTGTCTAAATTTCAGACAGGGTTTTTTTTGCCATTTAAACAATCATTTTATCGCTTAATAAAAAAGCGATTTACTTTGAGTGATGTACGAATATCTTTAAAGGTTCAAAATTATTGAGATGAAAAAAGTACTTGTTGTTTTACTGCTATTGGCAACTGCGTTCACATATGCTCAGGATTTGCCCGCGGATTTTCTTTCTTCCGAATTTCACAAAGAACGCAGGGATTTAGCTCGTGAAAAAATGCCCGTTAATTCGGTGGCAATCTTTTTCGCAAATCCTGTCAGGAACAGGGCCAATGATGTGGACTATATCTATCACCAGGATCCGAATTTTTATTATTTAACAGGATACACCGAGCCTCATGCCGTTCTAATGATTTTTAAGGATGAGCAAGATGGACCTGATGGTAGTTACAATGAGATCATCTTTATTCAGCCTCGAAATGCGATGGCCGAATTATGGACAGGAAGAAGATTGGGTGTAGGTGGTGTGAAAGAGAAATTGGCATTCAACCAGGTATTTAACAACACGGAGTTTGAAGGGTACAACATCGATTTCTCCAAATTCGATAAGGTCTTGTTTTACGATTTCTTTAACGATGTACGAGATACAAGAACCGAAGGAGATCTGTTTGATTTGATTGCTTCTTTCAAAAGAAAGGCAGGCTACCCAACAGAAGGTGTGATTGATATTGAATCGAAGGCCAACAATCTGGACATGGAGACTCTTGATCAGATCATGAAAGATCTTCGGGGAATTAAAACAGCCGATGAACTTGACCTGCTAAGAAAGGCCGTGGATATTTCCTGTATCGCTCAAACGGAAGTTATGAAGGCGATCAAGCCGGGTATGAGTGAGCGGGAAGTACAGGGAATTCATGAATTTATTTTTAGAAAATATCAATCCGAATACCAGGGCTATCCTTCAATTGTTGGTGAAGGACACAATGGATGCATTCTCCATTATATTGAAAATTACAAGCCTCAAATTTCCAGCGATAAGATGATTCTCATGGATCTGGGGGCGGAATACCATGGTTACACGGCGGACGTAACGAGAACCATTCCAATAGACGGCAAATTTTCTAAAGAAGAAAAAGCCATTTATGATTTGGTTTATAAGGCACAGGAAGCGGCCATTCAGGCATGCAAGCCAGGGGTTAACATTGGAAGAGACCTGAACAATGCAATTGCGAAACGAATAATCAATGAAGGGCTTGTTGAACTTGGAATCATTGATAGTGTAACTCAACGTCATTTATATTACCCACACGGTCTTGGTCACCATATCGGCCTTGATGTGCATGACAAGGGAAATTATGAATACCTGGAGCCCAACATGGCGATCACGATTGAACCGGGAATCTATATTCCTGAAGGAGCACAGTGTGACAAAAAATGGTGGGGGATTGCAGTACGAATTGAAGACGATGTATTGATCACAGAGGATGGATTTGAACTCCTGTCTGACCTGGCACCAAGAACAAGCGACGAGATTGAAGAAATGATGAAGCAACCAAGTGCTCTGGATGCGTTTGTACTTCCGGATCTTGATAAAAAATAGTTAATTGGTTGAATAGTTAATTAGTGAGTAGTGATTAACTATTCAACCAATCAACTAATTAACCAATAACTATTGTACTAATCACCAAAATCCCTAAATTTGCACTCCTTTTGAAAACCACAAGCTTTAGCAGCAAGGTTTTTAGTTAAAAGAATAAGAAAATGGCCAAGAAAGGTAACAGAGTACAAGTGATATTAGAGTGCACCGAGCACAAAGACAGCGGTTTGCCAGGAACCAGCAGGTATATCTCTACTAAGAACAGAAAAAACACTCCTGATCGGATTGAGTTGAAGAAATACAACCCGATCATGAGAAAATATACACTTCACAAAGAAATTAAGTAAAATGGCAAAGAAGGTAGTAGCAACATTAAAGCAACCCGGTGGAGCAAAGTATGCCAAGGTTGTCAAGGCAATTAAAAATGAAAACGGATCTTATTCCTACCGGGAAGAAATGGTAATGGAAGGGAACGTAAAAGAAGCATTGGCTAAATAAGTTTTTTTAAAAAAATTATAAGCCATTCCGATAATAATCGGGATGGCTTTTTTTGTGCCCTCCTTTTCAGCAAACGCTGATTGTTCATTTATTTATCTTCCATTGATAATGCGGTGTTGAAAAGTAGGTGCAAAATTATTTATTGACTTTTTTCATTGGACTGATAAAAAATTATATAATTGGGTTGATTTTTATTACACACATTAATTAACCTATGAGAAAAATCTACTTATTAAGTACGATCTTGGGCATGGTATTTTCCTCTTATGCTCAGGATTGGACGCAAGATGCGTCTAAACTTTATTACCTAAGTCCAAACGGAAAAGTTTTTATTCAACCTGATTATTCAGCCATGTCGGTTTATTTCAGAAATGAACCAACGTTGACGGCTGAAAATGTTTTAAGAAATGCGGTTTCACGAACCGGAAGATCCACAAGTGCTGAGAAGCTTGATATTGAACTCATGAACCTTAAAGGTATGATGAGGATCAAATCGGCAGATGGCTTGAGATCAATCCAATCTGCGAATGATCGTGGTTCTTTTTTGGATGCGTATAATCTGACCAGCCAGGGGGCGTACGATGTATTGCCGGCCTTTAAGGTGGATGGCATCCAGGCATGGTTTACCAAGCGAATCGTTGTTCGTCTTCAAAACGGTACAGGATTAAATTCAATCAGCGATTTGCTCCAGAAGTACGACGGGCAATTTGTTAAGAATTTAACAGATGCAAACACCTTTATTATCAAAATAGAGGAAATTGAAAACCAATTAAAACTGATCCAGGAGATCAGTCTAAGAGGATTGTTGGATTGGGGTGAGCCGGATTTCAAAATGGAATTGAGGAGGACGATTGATCCCCTTTATCAACATCAGTGGCACCTTAAT
>JANQEC010000359.1 GCA_028278585.1 Cyclobacteriaceae bacterium
TTTTGGGTAGTCTCTCTCAATTTTTTGTTGGCGCAAGCAACTATGATATTTTACCAGTGATTGGTATGGTGAATCAAATCCCAACTTTCATTCCGGACCGCCGAGAGGTTAAGGAGATTATTACCCCTGCAGCTAAAGATCTGCTGGATCTAGAAAAGAGGAAAACAAGAGACATTGACGTACGAGACGGATACATCCTGTCTTCACCATATTTCGACCTTCAACACAAAATGGTATGGGGAGCAACCGCCATGATGCTAAGCGAATTAGTAGCCATATTAAGTGAGTACGATGAATCTTTGAAATAGATAATAGAACAATAATATACCGTTCAAAGAAAGGATCCATTGGACATTTACCTTAGACATATGGAACCAGAAGACAGAATCATAGAAGACCTTGATGATTTTGAAAACCTCTACGATCCAGATGAATGGAGCACCGATTTTGATCATTTTGATGAGCACATGGACCCTTGTGATAAGGAGTCATTTTACTGAACCATTGACGAATTCTAACAAAGTTGGATTTAACTCGAAATCCTTTTGTTGTATTTACTAAATTTGCGGTCGGCAAACGGGTACGACCAGCTCCTGCTGAATCCCCCAGGACCTGACGGTAGCAAGGGTAGGTGGTTGTAGCGGTGCGATGCTTCGTTTGCCTTTTTTATTTCCATGAAAGTTAACCAACCATATGAAGTTTTTTATTGATACTGCCAATCTCGATGAGATCAAGGAGGCACAGGATCTGGGTGTATTAGATGGTGTAACAACCAATCCGTCTCTAATGGCAAAAGAAGGAATTACAGGAGATGAGAATATCCTTAAACATTATAAGGATATCTGCAATATTGTGGATGATAATGTTAGTGCAGAAGTGATTTCGACTGAATTTGAAAAGATGGTGGATGAAGGTAAAAAACTTGCAAAAATCGACGATAAAATAGTTGTAAAAATACCGATGATAAAGGATGGCGTAAAAGCCATTTCAGCGTTAACATCTGAGGGCATCAGAACCAATTGTACACTTATCTTCAATGCGGGCCAGGCCATATTGGCCGCAAAAGCTGGAGCAAGCTATGTTTCTCCATTTATAGGCAGATTGGACGATATCAGTGTAGATGGACTGGCTCTTATTGAGCAAATTGTTGGAATTTTTGATAATTACGGGTTCGAGACCGAGGTATTGGCTGCATCCATTCGACATAACATGCATTTAATTGAATGTGCAGAAATGGGAGCAGATGTGGCCACTTGTCCCCTGAGCGTCATAACCGGGCTGCTTAAGCACCCGTTGACAGATATAGGTCTCGAAAAATTCCTGGCTGATTATCATAAATCTAACAAATAGTATTGCTCCGTAGTTGATGGTACAGATACAACTAAAAGAAATGTACATCATCAAAGTCAAGGGAAAAACCATCATCCCTGACTACATACAAATTCGCGACGAAAATTTTGTGCTAGTTGCCTACTTTCGTGCAGATCGTCCTTTGAAAAAAATGGATAGATTTGGGCTGGAAGGAAAGGAAGATGAATTAAAAGAAATCATTGCTTCCATTCCATATGGTAAATTGCAAAAATTAGAATTGTAGAAAATGTCCTTTTCTGATGATTATGTTGTAATCCTATCTCAGGCTTCCGTTTTTCAGGAAGAGCAGACGGTTTTAAGTGACCTTGGCTTCACAATAGAGAAGGGTGAATTCGTGTATCTGATTGGTCGAACAGGGAGTGGAAAGTCATCGCTACTCAAGACACTTTATGCTGACTTACCGCTTAGAGTTGGATCTGCAGAAGTTGTAGGGTACAATCTTTCCGATTTAAAAAACAGGGAAATCCCTTTTCTAAGAAGAAACATCGGTATCATATTTCAGGATTTTGAGCTCTTCTATGACCGGTCTGTAGCAGAAAACCTGACCTTCGTGATGAAGGCGACCGGATGGAAAGATGCTGCCAAGATGAAAGGTAGGATTGCAGAAGTGTTGATGCGGGTTGGTCTTGGGGCAATTTCCTCAAAAATGCCGCACCAGCTTTCAGGTGGCGAACAACAACGAGTAGTGATAGCTCGAGCATTGTTGAATGAACCTAAAATTTTAATTGCTGATGAGCCAACGGGAAACCTTGACCCGGATGTCAGCGAAGGTATTCTCAAGCTGTTCGAAGAAATCAATAATTCAGGAACTGCCATTCTCATGGCAACACACAATCACAAGTTTTTGGAAAAATTCCCACACCGCGTCCTAAAGTGTGACAATGGAAAAATCCTGGATTCAACGATGGATGAATTTGAGCTTACAGGCTGGCATAATTAATTATTCTTTCATAAGTTTTTCCAAATCCTTAGGTGTTCGGGGCAGGTCTTTGCTTAGTACCTCGCAGCCACCTTCTGTCACAAGGATCACATCTTCCGTAAACACAGATATTTGTTCATCATGGTTGTAATACCAGGGTTCTACTGTGAAAATCATCCCTGGCTTCAATTCTGCTTCCTGCAAATTTGGATCACCGGTTGAGAGGCCCAGGTGATGTCCATAGAAAAGACTTGCCTGCATGTATTTCTTCGCTTCTTCAGGAATGATCCGGTCTGTTAGATCTCTTAGGTCTTTAAAAGTGATCCCGGGTTTGATAAAATCAATGATCTGATCCGCAATACCGACTTCCATTTCCAGAATTTCCCTTTGTTTTTTAGAAAACTTTCCGGAAACAGGAAATGTCCTTCCTACATCACTTACGTATTGATTGAATTCACATCCCACATCGAATATGACAAGATCTCCATCTTCCATTGTTCGATTCCTTCTATTGTAGTGAGTGGCAAGAATGCGCCAGGGCCATAGCGAATTAGGACCTGATTTTATAATAGAACCAAACGCCAATCGTTGAGCTCCTTCTTTTTTATAAGTTCCTTCCAAAACCCCTTCCAGGTATCTTTCGTCCACTCCGGACTTAATGGTTTTTGCTGCTTCCATGATCCCCGTTACATTGATCGATGTAGATTTTCTCATGAGTTGGATTTCAGCCGGAGATTTGACCATTCTTACTTTGGCAATTGCCGAATAGATGTTTTCATAAGAAAAACCGGCATGATTCCATTCAAGGTTTAATACCAGGATCTCAGCCACTGACGGGTTAGAAATGTACTTTTGTGAAATAGGAATAGTTGGAGCCTTACTCCCCGTATTTAAAAGAACCGTTTGTCGTTTTCTAGCTTGATTTTTTAATAAAACTTTGAGTTCATCAATGTTTATAATGTTGATTCCTGCCTTTTCAGCAATGGTTGAATCGTTTGCTAATGGTCTTCCGGGAAAATCGTTGGGCCTGCTTTCACTTTCAAAGCGTATGTCTGTAGCTGGAGCATAAACAACGGAAAATCCGTCATCAACGTCCATAAGCAGCATGCTGTTTGGCAATTCCAGCCCTGTGAAATAGTAGAAATCATCCAGCTGACGAAAGGTTTCACCCTGGGACACACCGTCTCTTGACGGGATCAATACCAATCCGGATTTATCCTCTTCTTGAAGCATTTGGATCAGATTTGTTCTTCGTAGGGCCAATTCTTCCCTGGAAAAAGGAAGGTCTGTCCAATCGAAATAGAATTGTTCCGGTGTCTGAGCAAAAATCGCAGATGAGATGAAAAGTAAACATAAAACTGATAGAGCCTTTTGTATCATAAACTTGAGCTTTAACTACTAAGCTAGTTAATCTTAAAGAGACAATAGGACTGATTATTACATCAATTGATACCTGCTTTATATGTATTCAAGGCTCGTTGTCTGGCCATCTTGTGATCAACCATGGGTTCCGGATATTCCGGAGAATTCAGTTCAGGTATCCATTTCATGATGTATTGATGATTCGGATCAAATTTTTCTGTTTGTGTATAGGGGTTGAATATTCGGAAATAGGGTGCTGCATCGACTCCTGTGCCTGCAGCCCATTGCCAACCCCCGTTGTTAGACCCTAATTCGAAATCAAGTAGTTTTTTTGCGAAATAGGCTTCACCCCATCGCCAGTCAATGAGCAGATGTTTGGTTAAGAAACTAGCAACAATCATTCGTATTCGGTTGTGCATAAAGCCGGTAGCGTTTAGTTCTCTCATTCCTGCATCAACAATAGGATAGCCGGTTTTACCCACTGTCCATTTTTTAAATTCTTCTTCACTGTTTCGCCATTCTATACCATCGTATTTCTTTTGAAAGTTCTCATGAACAACGCGTGGAAAATTCCAGAGAATGGCCTGGTAGAAATCTCTCCATATCAATTCGTTTAGATACTTTTCATTGGTTTTCAATGCTATCCGGACAAGCTGCCTGATACTAATTGTACCAAATCGAAGATGAACACTCAGTCTTGATGTTCCTTGCAAGGCAGGTATATCTCGTGTTTGATGATATTTACTGATGCGATCAACATTTACATCTCTTTCCGGGAAAGAAATTTGCGTGGGTTTAAACCCCAGGTCGGAGAGTTGTAGAATGGATTTCGGTTCCGTAAGATTCCAATTGTTCAGCTCATTGGAAGGAAAAAATGAAAGCTGGAGATCTGTTAATTGTGCTTTCCATTTTTTGCTATACGGAGTGTATACGGTATAAGGCCGACCATCTTCTTTTGCAATCTCATCTTTTTCGAAAATCACGTGATCTTTTTTGACTTTGAGCGAAATGTCCTTTGAACGAAGAAAGTCATGCACTTCTTTGTCACGTTTTCTGGCATAAGGTTCATAATCATTGTTTGCATATACCATTTTTACCTCATAATCCATTAAGAGATCCTTCCAAACTGCAAGGGGATTTCCAACTCTTACCTCAAGCGAAGTTCCTCTTTTAAGAAGTTCTTGGTTAAGTCTTATAATTTCCTGATGAATAAAGTTTACTCTTGCATCAGACCTGTTATCCAACGTATCTAGAATGTTAGTATCAAATATGAAGATTGGCTGAACTGGAAATTCACCACGCAGTGCTTCATACAAAGCTGTATTGTCTTCAAGACGAAGGTCGCGACGAAACCAGAAAATACTAATGGGATGCACGAAAACTAAACAAGTGAGAAGGTAAAATGTTCAGGTGAATAAGTAATTAATGAGATATTATTACCTTTTTAATCCAATTGAAAATCGATGTGATGAAGTTATTTAAGATTCTATTTCTATTCATAATTGTACAGACCAATGCTCAGCAAGGTGGAATGTGGATTCCATCTCTTCTGGAAGGGATGAATGAAAGCGAGATGAAGAGCCTGGGAAGTAAGAAGGAACGATGAGTGACATGAACTATGATCCCGAAATCTGCAGGAACATCATGGTGGATATGCGCTATATCCTATTTATTGTTGATAAATATGCCGAAGCTCAGCATCTGATAGAAGAAATGAAGTTAGTTCGTCCTAAGAAAATTGTCGTTGAAAATAGATAGAAGCAAGTAGCCTTCTTATTTCTTATGAACGGTAAGTGATTTCGAATATCTTCGTCCCTTCATATGTTGTCACTTCCAAAAAATGTATGGGTACTAACCGTGGGGCTCTCCCTGATGATGTCAAGTTCTTCCCTTGTAGTTTTTATTGGGGGGATCATTGGTACTGAGCTTGCACCATCAGATGAATTATCGACTTTACCTGTTGCCTCCATCATTGTTGGCACAGCTCTTTTTACGGTGCCTGCTACTCTGTTGATGAAGCAGTTTGGGAGGAAGAAGGCCTTCTTGATGGTCTTCACAGCGTCTATTGGATTTTCATTATTTGCTGCTTACAGTGTTGAGATCGGATCATTCTACCTGTTTTGTTTAAGCTTGTTGTTGTTGGGGATGTCGGTGGCTACACTCAACCAGTTCCGTTTTGCAGCAATGGAGAGCGTAAAGAATGACCTGGTTCCACTAGCAGCATCAACGGTCCTTTTGGGAGGGATTGCAGCAGCCTTTATAGGCCCTGAAGTAGCCCTTCTTGGAAGACCCCTATTTTCAACTGAGTATGTAGGCTCATTTCTATTGTTAGGTGGATTGTTTGCTTCTGGTCTGATAACCATTCTGTTTTATAAAAACACAGTCCAAACGGAAGAGACCAACTCCGGTGATGGAAGATCACTTTCAACCATCATCCGTCAGCCTGTTTTTCTTGTTGCAGTGGCAAGTGCTGCCGTTGGCTATGCAATTATGAGCTTTATCATGACTGCAACACCAGTTAGTATGCATGTAATGGATGGCCATTCACTTGAAGATACCAAATGGGTAATTCAAAGTCATATTGTTGCTATGTTTCTGCCTTCTTTGGTGTCAGGGTACTTAATAAGAAAAATAGGTAATATCAAGATGATTCTCTTTGGTATCCTGGCGTACAGCATTTGCATTTCGATTGCTTACTCAGGTCATGAGATTGGTCATTACTGGTGGGCTTTGCTTCTGCTGGGCGTTGGATGGAATTTTCTCTTCATAGGAGGGACTACACTCTTGCCCGCGTCATACGAAGGCAGTGAGCGATTCAAAGTGCAGGCTTTGAATGACTTTATCATTTTTGGAACACAGGCTTTTTCAGCACTTTCAGCTGGCTTCATTGTTCATGCACTTGGCTGGGAAATGTTGCTGGTAGTGAGTGTTCCATTCCTACTTGTACCAGTCTTTACGATCATTTATCAGAGGAAAATGGCAAAAGAGTGATAACTCTGACCATTAACATAATTTAACTAACCTCGGCTGGTGTATCGAGTTATCTTTATTTGATATATCAATAATGAAACTTTACTGAAACCTGGATCATCGAAGATGGTATCTGAATGTAACCATCTCTTTTGACCAAAGTAATGAAATGTAACCAACCTTATTATGTTAAGAAATTTTATAGTCATCACACTCCGAAACTTCCGAAAGAATAAACTCAGCACCGTTATCAATGTGACTGGTCTGGTTTTAGGATTTTTAGCATTTATTACGCTGACGAGCTATGTCCACAATGAAACATCCTATGATACTTGGCATGAAAAAGCTGATAATATCTTCCGGCACACCACCATCGATGAAGCGCTAGGTGTTTCCAGCAACATGGTTGCGATTACAAGCCCACGAATGCCGAAGGCCGCCGAAGAGGAGTTGGCTGAAGTAACTGCTTCTGCAAGGATGATCCATGTCGGAGACCAGCGGTTGGAGAAAGGAGATAAAGGCTACTATGCTACGCAAGCCAAATACGTAGAAGCTGACTTCTTCAACATTTTTGATTTGCAAATGAACGAGGCTGGAATGTTGGAACAGTTTAATGCGCCGAGAAAACTCATTTTGACCGAGTCCTTTGCCAAAACCGTGTTCCCTGATCAATCGGATGTTTCAGGAGAATTAATCACTATTGACGATGACTCCTGGGAGATCGTGGGAACCGTTGATGATGTTACAAAAAATTCCCACCTGGAGTTTGATGTTCTAATGTCACTTTTTCCAGCTGAATCGGATTCAAGTTTCGCAGACTATTTGGATAGTTGGCAAGGGTTGGGTATGATAGGGTACATCGTTTTAGATGATCCGGCGAAAGAAGAAAGTGTTGAGGCACGGTTAAAAGAGATCTCACTTAGCAATGACGTAAATGAATTCTGGATACCGCAACTTCAGCCGGTCACTGATATTCATTTGGGTTCACAGGATATCTTATTTGACGGGTATCATGTAAATAAGGGAGATGCCACATATGTGTACGCTTTAGGGGTAGTTGCACTATTCGTTTTACTGATTGCTGCCTTTAATTTCATGAACCTGACTACCGCTCAATCCACCACAAGAGCCAAGGAAGTTGGGATTAGAAAAGTGTTGGGGAGTGGTAAACGCAAGCTCATTGGTCAACATTTGACAGAATCTGTGACGCTCTCGGTTATTTCCCTGATCATCGCACTTCTTTTGATCATGCTGTTGAGTCGATTTGTTGATTTAGGATTGGACTTTAACCCACACAATGTTCTTTTAACAAATACCTGGCTCTTAGGAGCTTATCTGTTGATATCAATTTTGGTTGGATTGGGAGCTGGACTTTACCCTGCATTTGTGTTGTCTGGTTTCGATGCAATAAGAATTTTAAGGGGAAAATTTCAAACCAGTACGCAGGGGGTGTTGTTGAGAAAATCGCTTGTTGTTTTACAATTTGTAGCTTCTGTTGTGATGATCATTTCTACACTGCTTGTAGCCAAACAAATTGATTTCATAAGAAATAAAAACCTGGGTTTTAACAAAGAACAAGTACTCAACCTTAATTTCAGTAGTGGGACCTTGATACGTGGCATGGATGTGTTTAGGGATCAGGCGCTCCAACACCCTTCAATAAGTCATGCAGCGTATTCCAGCAATATGCCTGGCAGAACCTTTGGGCGCACAGGAATGACCCTTGAAGGAGGAACAGATGATGAGGACATATGGATAGTAAGTGCTTTTTCTGCTGATCACAATTATTTTGATGCGATGGGTATTGAAGTGATTGAAGGCCGGAATTATGACCCTGAGTTTGGAAGTGATCAGCAAGAGTCTATCATTATTAATCGTGCGATGCTGGAAGCATTGAACTGGGACTATGGGGTAGGGAGACAACTCACCTTCGGTCAGACTCAGCGTAACATTGTAGGAGTGATTGAAGATTTTCATTTTGCCAATATGCGCCACAAAATTGAACCGTTGGTTATTTACTACAATCCCTCTGCAGCCAGCAACCTGAATCTTAAAATTACGACTGAAGAAGCTCGGGCAACATTGGATTTTCTTGAAGCAGTTTGGGTAGAAACATTCCCCAACTATCCATTTGAATATCAGTTTTTTGATCAGGAATTTGATCAGCTTTTTGAGTCGGATGTTCAGTTTTCTAAAATGGTGAATGGCTTTACGTTATTGTCAATTGTGCTTTCGTGTCTTGGGTTGTTTGGACTTTCTTCCTTTACTGCAGAGCAGCGAAGAAAGGAAATTGGCGTTCGAAAAGTTCTTGGTTCGTCTGTGTCCCAAATTGTGACACTTCTGATGCGTGAGTTCATTCTATTGATAGGGATTGCCAGCTTGATTGCCTGGCCAATTTCTTATTGGTCGCTGAATGGTTGGATTCAGGATTTTCAATACCGTATCGAGATCATCAGTCCTGATAACCTGATTCTGTTTGGTATCGCAGCAATAGGCGCGATGTTGGTTGCTGTACTTGCTGTGAGCTATAAATCAATTTCCGCAGCAATTGTTAACCCGGTGAAATCTTTGCGGGACGAATAGACTATAAAATTATTTAAGGCAAGCTTTTCATTAGAAAAGCTTGCCAATTGTAAATATATAATTGAATAGAAGTCAATAAATAACTGATGTGATTACACCATGTTCATTTGATTCAAGTAGGTCTGGCATTTGTCTTTGGTGCCAATGTATAAAATGTTGAATCCTTTTTTTACCGTCCAGGTATCCCCTTCAGATTTTTGAATTCTCACTCGATCCGGGTCTTTCGCAAAAATTTTGAATAAGTTTTTCATAGCTGTCTTGTAAATGGTTAAAATGTGTAGCTATTATAAATAGCTGTAACAAGT
>JANQEC010000362.1 GCA_028278585.1 Cyclobacteriaceae bacterium
GTAACCTAATCGGCGGTGGTGGTGGTGCACGTACCGCATCCAATCCCGGGTTCGCAAGTTCTGCAACAGGCTTAGAGTTCAACGAAGAAGGTGGTTTCCAGGTAAATGATTTTGCCGGACAGCCTGATGGACCTAACCTTATCTTCATTGAAGGCGGAAGAACCGTACTGGGAAGTTTTGAGGAAGATGTAGTTTATACCAGAGATAACCTGGAAAGAGCAGTCACTGTAGCATCCTTTTATATGGATGAAACAGAAGTTGCGAATATCCACTGGCTTGAGTATGAATACTACATCAAACAAGATTCAGATGAATTTTACTGGAAAAATAACTTGCCCGACACTGCTGTGTGGGCCAAAGATCTTGCTTATAACGATCCTTATGTTAATAACTATTACCGATATCCGGGATTCCGCTACTTCCCTGTAGTTGGAGTAAACTGGAGACAGGCGATCAACTATTGCAAATGGAGAACAACGGTAGTAAATCTTAAATTAGCTGAGGATGCCGGGCTTTTGGATCCGGTAGCTTCCGGAGGTGATGATGCATTTGCAGGCGCTGAAGGTGGTGATCTTTCTGCATCAGCAGGATCCGTTCCTGGACTTGAGTCAGGAGTTACACTCCCTGGATACAGACTTCCGACAGAAGCTGAGTGGGAATACGCAGCTCAGGCGCTGATCGGAACGCAATACCTTGATGAAAACCAAACACATAGAAGACTTTATCCATGGGATGGTCATGCGCTGAGAAATCCATATGGCAAAAGTCAAGGATACTTCCTAGCAAACTTCAAAAGAGGTAAAGGAGATTATGCCGGTATAGCAGGAAAGCTCAACGATGGAGCTATGATCACAACGTACATATATGACTATCCTCCAAATGATTTTGGGTTGTACAACATGGCTGGGAATGTGAACGAGTGGGTGCAAGATGTGTATAGACCACTTTCATTTCAACAAATGGATGATCTAAACCCAGCAAGAAGGGATGCATACAATGATGAAGAAACAGGGTATGATGGAAACTACTCTTTCCTTGGAAATGAGGGAGCTTATTCTGAAGAAGATTGGGTGGCTACTTCCGGATTACAAAAATCTTATAATGCGGATAGCCCTCCAATAAAAAGAATTCGAGTTTACAAAGGCGGTTCTTGGGCTGATGTGGCTTACTGGATGTCTCCTGGTACTCGAAGATACCTGTTCGAAGACTCTGCAACATCAACACTAGGATTTAGGTGTGCAATGATCCGTGCAGGTTCGAATTTCTAAATAACACATTGAAAATATTTATAAGGCCGCCCCGAAGCTTTCGGGGTGGCCTTTTTTATCTCCTTGCCATGCACAAAATATGAATTGCAGAGACATTTGCTTCCTTTAGCTTATCACACAGCATTCCTACGGTAGCTCCGGTAGTAATTACATCATCAACAACAATTGCAACTTTCCCGCTAAGGTCTTCTTTTACATCCGAATAGATATTGCTAACATTCAGCCACCTTGAAAGCTTATTTCTTCTCGTTTGGGTTTCAGTATTCTTTATTCTGTCAATCAGATCATCCCTCACTTCAACATTATTAAAGCAGCTAGCCAATCCTTTGGCAAAACCCAGACTTTGATTATATCCTCGCTTCCTCAATTTCTTCTTATGAATTGGTACAGGGATAACTATATCGGGAATGAAGTAGTCAAAAATTGTTTTTCCATACAGCTCTCCCAACAAATTGCCGATCTCATGTGAGCCCTCATACTTCAGGCCATGAATCAATTTTTGTGCGATCCCTCCGTCATGAAAATAGAGGAATGAAGCTGCAGATTTTATTGATGAGTTATAAGCAAATTTTTGAAAAAGTACATTTTCCGAATTCAAGTGGTCCATCGTTTCCGGTAAATCAATTTTACATGCAGTACAAATAAAATTTTCAGCTGAAATTAGAGTTTCATTACAATTGAGACAAGTAGCAGGATAAATGAGGGAAATAAATTCCGATAGCATATTTAAACATACGTTAAATGGTTTTCAAAAAAGACCTTAGCCTTCAAAAAGAATGGGTAGAACTTCTTTATAAACTAAAAGAGGTCACAGGCAAACGTCCGGCTGATCTAAACGCGGTACTTTTTCTAATTGGAGTTCAGGAGCTTGGAACAGGAAGAAGGTCCTTCTCCAAAGAAGAAAAACAAGACCTAATGCACATTGCTATTTGCAAAGTTTTGTCTCTGGCTGGCTATTACGAGCTGGAAGGAATTGATGATGAAGGTTGGCCTCATTGGGTATTGATCAAAAAGCTTCCTGCATTTGACTTAATTGAACAAGAGAAATTGTTAAAAATTCAAATAATTCAATATTTCAGAGAAGAAATTGGATGGTAAACTGCACCTTTGGTTGATTAATGCGTTAGCTAATGAACGATGAGTGGGATTGAAGAAATAAAACAAAAACTACAGGCATTTAAGAAAAGATATTATGTCAAACAGCTTTTCATAGGAAGCCTGATATTTCTTATTGCCAGTTCTGGTCTGTTCTTGCTGGTAAATGGGTTGGAATATACACTTTGGATGGGGTCCTTCGCCCGATCAATTATTTTCTTTTCTACAATACTAGTTATCCTTACTTCTTTTGCCTGGCTGGTAGCCAGGCCTGTTTCCTTAATATTCAAATTAAGAAAAGGGATAGAAGATGAAGATGCAGCAACAGAAATCGCAAAATCAATTCCGGAAATTGAGGATAAACTTCTCAACACACTTCAGCTCCACCGGTTATCTTCTAAAGAAAACGATCTTTTAATTGCCGCAATTGATAATAAAGCAAAAAGTTTTAGAAATATTTCTTTTATACAGGCTGTAGATTTTACAGCAGGTAAAAGGTACGGTTTGATTCTTGGAATCATTGTCCTGAGTCTTGCCTTTGTTTCATTTATTAATCCATCGCTTTTTTCTGACAGTACAAAGCGAATTGTCAATTTTAACCAGGAGTTCACCCCTAATGCACCTTTCACCTTCATCATCACAAATCAACTGCAAGCATTTCGCGGAGAGGATTTCACACTTCAGGTAAATATTGAGGGAGCATCCGTTCCTGAAAAAGCATTGATTAAAACCAGTGATGGTCAGAACCTAAGACTCCAAAAGACCGGGAGTAGCTCTTTCCAATATGTATTTCAAAAAATACAAAAATCAGTTTCCTTTCAACTTGAAGGTGAGGGTTTCTTTTCCAAACAATATGTTTTACAAGTAAATGATCGGCCGGATTTGATCGCGATGAGCATCTCAATAGAAAGCCCGGCCTACACCGGAGGGGAAAGAAGAACAATCACCAATAGTGGAGATATAACCGTGTTGGAGGGAAGTTCAGTATTGTGGGAAATAACTACATTATCTGCGGATAGTATCCTTTTTCAACTTGGCGATGAGAATCTCCCAAGTAACAGGCTAACGGAAAATGTGTTTGGAATAGATGAAAGACTCTATGAATCAAACCAATATTCTGTCCTTCTCTTTAATCCTTTTGGCCGAAACTCTTCTGAACTAAATTATGGAGTATCAGTAATCAAGGATGAACGCCCACAAATTTCGGCGGAATACTTCCCCGATAGTTTGTCTTACCAATTCGTTACACTCGCAGGAAACATCATCGATGATCATGGGTTCTCATCACTTAGCCTGAATTACAAGAAAGAAGGAGAGGCGTTGAGATCCATTCCACTCGAACTTTCTCCGAACATTAAAAAACAAGGATTCTATGCCAATTGGAATGTTGATTCCCTTGGGCTCATACCCGGTGAACGGTTGGAATTCTATGTTGAAGTAAGGGACAACGATCAGGTTAATGGGGCCAAATCAAGCAAGAGCCGAACCTTCATTATGCAGATCCCGAGTGAAGATGAAATCGCAGGTATTATTGATGAAAAATCAGAAGTTGTTGAAAATCAGATAGATAAGTCGAAAAAAGAAGCTGAAAGCATCAACGAACGTCTAAAAGATATCGAGGAAAAGCTAAAGACTGAACAGACATTTGAATGGCAAGAAAAGAAACAACTAAATGACATCATAGAGGACAGGGAAAAGCTGGAGAACCAAATAAAAGAACTTCAAAAGCAACATGAAGAACTTCAACGGTCTTCTGATCAATTCAACAAAAGAAGTGATCAGACCAAGCAGCAAAATGAACAATTACAAAATCTCCTGGACGAGCTTCTAGATGAAAAGACTCGGGAGCTTTACGAAAAATTGAAAGAGCTACTTAAAGATGAGAATGCCAACTCTGACCAGGTAAGACAAGAAATTCAGAACATCCAGAGAAACGAAAAAAATTTGGAAAAAGAACTGGATCGGGCCATGGAGCTTTTCAAAAGATTGAAAATGGAAAGTGCGCTCGAGCAAAATCTTCAAAAGCTGGATACGCTGAGTCAACGACAAAGTGAGCTCGCAGATCAAAACGATGAAAATGCGGATCAAAAGTCAATAGAAGAACAACAAAAAGAGATCC
>JANQEC010000387.1 GCA_028278585.1 Cyclobacteriaceae bacterium
TACCCAGTATGACTCCTTGGTACTCATTAATTCTGTATTGAAAGTACCTTAATCCTCTTCGTTTGAATTTATATTCGGGCTTGTCGAAACCTTCATTCTGTTCTAGAGTAAGATCCCTGGATTGCCTTGTTTTGAAAATTGGTTTTTCATTTTCATAGATTGGAAAATAGGTGCCCGCCAAAGTTCCATTCGGATTATAAAGTGTCCATTCATCCACTCGTTTGTCATCGTCTATCGGGCCTTCCATTTTCAGGGTTCCGTCTCGATAAAACCCCTTGTAATGTCCTTTACCCTTTTTGAAGTCAGCTTCTCCCTCAATTTGGCCATCTTCGTCATAGTAGATCCATTTACCTTCTTTCTTTTCGTCTATCAATTGACCGGTGGCTTTTTTTCCACCATTGGTATAGTATTCTGAAAAGTTGCCTGATCCACTATCAAATTCAACTTCTCCCTGTATTTCTCCCGTGGAATAAAATAATTTCCAGTAACCTTCTTTTTTGTCTTGTTGAATTAAACCTGATTGTTTCAAGGTCCCGTTTTCATGATAGTAACTCCACTCACCCGTTCTTAGGCCGTTTTGATACGTTCCTAAGGCCTTATTCTCACCGTTCTTATGAAGGTATTTCCAGGGACCAGAACGTAAACCATTTTCAAAACTGCCAATTGCCTCAACTTGACCGGATTCATAATAATAGATCCATTCTCCAGTGCTTCTTTCGTCTAATGTTTCACCTTCCATACGCACATTTCCAAAGGGATAAAACTCCTTATAGGTGCCCCTGTTTCCGGTAAAAAATGACTGAGCTTTTAAACTCTTATCTTCATAGAAATAATTCCATATACCTTCTTTTTGATTTTCTTCGTACTTTCCGGCACTTTTTTCTCCTCCATTCTCAAAATAAAAAGTCCAATCCCCTTCTTTAATTTCATTTTTTAAAGTACCGCTGGATTTTATGTTGCCATTCTCAAAGTAGTATTCCCACGTGCCATTGGGAATCCCATTTTCAAACCTGCCTGCTGCTTTTTTTCTGCCATTTTCGTAGTAATAGGTCCAAATACTATCCGGACGGTTGTTCGAATACCAGCCAAAGATTTGAAGTGATCCATTTGGGTAAAAAGCTTCGTAGGATCCGTTCAATGTTGAATCTGAAAGTTTGTAGTGAAAAACTTCCTTTAATTGGGTGCTGTCAGAACCAAAATACTTCTTGCCCTGTATATTTTGACTTATAACGAAAAGAGGTGTAATTAATACAATGATATGTAGGGTGATTTTGCGCATCACATAAGCGTCAATATTTTTTCTGCATTTGTCAACATATCATTCAATTTTTAATGACAAGCAATAAGTATAGAATATAATCACTTCCTATTTCTTATCATCTGTTTTATTGCGGATATAAGAGTGTAAATTTGCGGCAAAATTTTAACAACCGATATAACTCTAAACGTTCCAATGAGTGAAGAAAAGCGAAATTTTGTAGATGAATTTGAATCTCCTGATCACTACCATCTTGATGATCTGTTGACAGAGGAGCATAAACTGATCCGTTCATCTGTAAGGGATTTTGTCAAAAAAGAAATCACACCCTTTATTGAAGGATGGGCTGAGAAGAATCATTTTCCCAATGAAATTGTAAAGAAATTTGGAGAGATCGGAGCTTTTGGTCCAACAATACCCTTGGAATACGGAGGTGGTGGACTGGACTACATTTCCTATGGCCTGATCATGCAGGAGATAGAAAGGGGAGATTCCGGGATGAGATCGACCGCCTCGGTACAAGGATCACTTGTGATGTATCCGATTTATGCTTATGGATCGGAAGAGCAGAAGAAAAAGTACCTACCGAAGCTGGGATCGGGTGAATGGCTTGGTTGTTTTGGGCTTACAGAACCAAATCATGGTTCGAATCCTGGAGGGATGGAAACCCATTATGAGGATAAAGGAGATCATTACCTATTGAATGGAGCTAAAATGTGGATCTCTAATGCTCCGCAGGCAGATATTGCGGTGGTGTGGGCAAAAAATGAAGAAGGAAGAATTCATGGTTTGATTGTTGAACGTGGCATGGATGGGTTTACAACTCCAGAAACCCATGGAAAGTGGTCATTGAGGGCCTCATGTACCGGAGAGTTGGTTTTCAGTGATGTAAAGGTTCCTAAGGAAAATCTATTACCCGAAAAAAGCGGCCTAGGTGCTCCAATGGGGTGTCTTGATAAAGCGAGGTTTGGTATTGCATGGGGAGCTATAGGTGCCGCAATGGATTGCTACGACTCAGCCAGAAGGTATGCACTTGAACGGATTCAATTTGACAAGCCGATTGCATCTTTTCAACTGGTACAAAAGAAATTAGCAGAAATGCTGACAGAGATCACCAAGGCGCAGCTACTAAACTGGAAACTAGGGAAGATGATGGATGAAGGAAAAGCAACGACCGCTCAGATCTCAATGGCTAAGAGAAATGGGGTGGAAGTCGCACTGAATATAGCCAGAGAAGCACGCCAGATACATGGCGGAATGGGCATAACAGGTGAATACTCAATGATGCGGCACATGATGAACCTGGAATCAGTAGTTACTTATGAAGGAACGCACGATATTCATTTGCTGATCTTAGGTGCTGATATAACAGGTATTCCGGCGTTTAAATAGCTTTCATTAATTCCTTAAAGAGAACTACCAGGTCCTTTTCTGCCTCCATTGCAGTTGCAATGATGTCATCAATGTCAATAGGTTGAAGGTTGTCAGGGTCGCAATCATCGGTCAAAACAGAAATGGCTGCAACTGGCAGATTCATCTGATTCGCGGCAATCACTTCAGGTACCGTAGACATTCCAACCACGTCAGCACCAATTTGCCTTAGGTATCTATACTCTGCTTTGGTTTCAAGATTAGGGCCAGCTACTGAAACATAAATTCCCTTGTTCAAGGTGATTTTCTGCTCCTTCGCTATTTGCTGCAATATGTTGTTCAACTTTTCGTCATATGGGGTACTCATGTCCGTAAAAATTGGTCCGAATGCGGAGGCTTCCGTACCTCTTAAGGGACTATCGGGTTGAAGGTTGATGTGATCTTCTATAAGCATCAATTCTCCTTTATTCCAATCCAAATTCATAGATCCACCAGCATTGGAAACAAGAAGCTTTTGGATGCCAAGTTCATTGAGTACACGAACAGGAAAGACAACCTCAGCCATTGAGTATCCTTCATAATAGTGGAATCTTCCTTGCATCGCAACAATGGTCTTTCCTTCTAGTTTTCCATAGATCAATTTTCCCTTATGGAATTCAACCGTAGCAATAGGAAAGTGGGGGATTCCGGAATAATCGATTTCCGCTTCAATAACGATCTCATTTACCAATGCACCAAGCCCAGTGCCCAGGATGATCCCAACATCAAGATTCTTAAAACCCTGGTTGGATAAGAAACTTGCTGCTTCTTTTACTTTATCTATCATTTCCATTTAGTTAAGCTTCTTTTACCCAGAAAGAAATTTCGACATTCGAGTCAACCAATTGCGTCCAAAATGAGTTCACACGAATGACGAATTTCTTCGTCACTAATCGTCAAAGGGGGTGCAATCCTCATCGAAGAGTTATCAAATAGAAACCAATCGGTGATTACACCTAAATTAACTCCTTTGTCAATAATGGGTTTTAATACCTCGTATGACTCGAATTGAACGGCCATCAAAAGGCCATGGCTCCTAACTTCTTTGATTTTTGGATGTTTTAATAAGTCATGAAATAACTTCTCTTTTTCTAACACATGTGCCATCAAGTCACTTTCCTTTATGACTTGTACAGTAGCCAGAGATGCTGCGGCGGATACCGGATGTCCTCCAAATGTAGTAATATGACCCAATACAGGATCCTTCATTAGCACACCTGTAATGGATTTATCTGAAACAAAACAACCAATTGGCATTCCACCGCCCATTCCTTTGGCGCTGACCAAAATATCTGGAACAATGTCATAATGCTCAAAGGCCCAAAACTTACCTGTTCGTCCAAACCCACACTGAACCTCATCCATGATCAGCAAAGTACCAGTTGCTGTACACTTTTTTCTTAATGCCTGGAAATACTCAGTGTTGGCGATTCTTACACCAGCTTCACCTTGAACTGTCTCGATGACAAAAGCGGCTGTTTGATCGCTGATATATTCCAGATCTTGGATCTCCCCAAAATTTACATGTCTGATCTCCGGTAGCAGTGGCCTGAAATTTCTTTTCAGCTCCTCATTTCCGACAATGGAAAGAGCTCCATGAGAGGAACCATGATAAGCATTGATACAAGAGATGATTTCACGACGACCGGTAAATCTCTTGGCTAACTTAAGTGCACCTTCAATTGCTTCACTTCCTGAATTTAGCAGATAAACTGAATTGAGTGTAGTTGGTAAGGTTGAACAAAGCGCCTCCGCCAGTTTTACTTGTGGGCTTTGAATGTATTCTCCATAAACCATCAAATGAAGGTGCTTATCAAGCTGTTCTTTGATTGCATCCACAACCTTTGGGTGACGGTGACCAATGTTAGAAACACCAATTCCTGAAATGAGATCTATGTATTTTTTACCAGAGTGGTCTTTAAGATAAATGCCTTCGGCTGAAGCTATTTCTAACATCAGGGGTGTTTCCGATGTTTGAGATAAGTGATTCAGAAATAGCTGTCTTTGAGATACCATGTTGCAAAAATGCACCAGGTCAAGTCCTCAAAATGGGTTTGAAGAGAATTTCTACTGTTTTCGTGAGATTACCTTTTTTACCTTTTCAACAATATCATTGACGCCAAGTCCGTATTTATCCAATAGTTCTTCGGGTTTTCCGCTTTCTCCGAATTGATCATTAACAGCAACGAATTCTTGGGGTACCAGGTGATTTGTCACAATTGTTTGGGCAATGCTCTCACCAAGTCCTCCAGCAGCTTGGTGCTCTTCTGCTGAGACTGCACAACCGGTTTTAGAAATAGATTTTAGAACTGCATCCTCATCTAACGGTTTGATGGTGTGTATATTGATTACTTCCGCAGAAATACCTTGATCAGCCAGGATAGCCTCCGCTTCGATGGCTTTCCAAACCATGTGTCCTGTGGCAAAAATCGAAACATCACTTCCTTCAATTAACGTTATGGCCTTTCCAATTTCAAAAGGCTGATCTTCCATAAACATTGGCCATCCAGGTCTTCCAAACCTTAAGTAAACAGGTCCATGATGTTCAGCAATTGCAATGGTTGCTGCTTTCGTTTGATAATAATCACATGGATTTATTACAGTGAAATTTGGTAGCATCTTGGTCATTCCAATATCTTCCAATACCTGATGCGTGGCTCCATCTTCACCCAGTGTCAGTCCGGCATGGGAAGCGCATACTTTCACATTTTTTTCAGAATAAGCAATCGATTGCCTTAGTTGATCATATACCCTACTTGTTGAAAAATTGGCAAATGTTCCCGTGAATGGAATTTTTCCTGCAGTAGCAAGGCCTGCTGCTATCCCCATCATATTTGCCTCTGCAATTCCTGTTTGGAAAAAACGTTCGGGAAATTCTTTTTGGAATGCTCCCATTTTTAATGATCCAATAAGATCGGCGCAAAGGCCTACCACATCAGGATTTGAGCGACCTAATTCTAAAAGGCCATCACCAAAACCTGAACGAGTGTCTTTTTTTTCTGTATATGTAAGTTTTGTCATTTCTTAATAATCTCCTAAGGTTTCCTCCAATTGGCCCAGTGCACTTTCCAATTGCTCATCATTTGGAGCAATCCCATGCCATTTATGTGTTCCTTCCATAAAATCAACTCCTTTACCCATTTCTGTTTTCATTAAAATCAAAACCGGTTTTCCATTTCCACTTTTAGATTTAGCATCTTCAAGGGTCCTTATTAATTCTTCTAAATTGTTACCATCACATGAAAGGATTTCCCAGCCGAAGGATCGATACTTATCTTCTAAATTCCCAAGCGAATTAACATCGTCTGTTTTCCCATCAATTTGTTGTCCATTGTAATCAATGGTTGCGATCAAATTATCGATCTTATTGTGAGCTGCAAACATTGCTGCCTCCCAAATTTGACCTTCTTGCTGCTCGCCATCACCCATTAGAACGTAAACCAGCTTGTCATCTCCGTTGATTTTTTTCGCTAATGCAGCTCCTGAGGCCACTGATAGCCCTTGTCCCAGGGAACCTGAAGCAATTCTAACTCCTGGAAGACCTTCTTCAGTAGCGGGATGGCCTTGAAGTCGAGAACCAATTTTTCTGAAAGTGTTAAGTTCTGAAATTTCGAAAAAACCCACTCGTGCTAATGTGCTATAAAAAACAGGTGATATATGTCCATTGGATAAGAAAAACATGTCCTCACCACTTCCCTCCATGTTGAATGAAGTGTTATAAGACATTGCATGGTTGTAGAGGGCAACAAAATATTCCGTACAGCCTAGAGATCCACCAGGATGGCCTGATTGAACGGTGTGCACCATTCTAACAATATCTCTGCGTACCTGTGAACAAATTTTTTTGAGGTTATCAAGATCAGCTTGCATCTATGTTTTGATGTTTTTGGCGAAAACGCAAATCTATGTTTATCTGAATGAATTGACTTCTACTTTCTTTTTAAAAAATGTTACTGTTTTATTTTTTATAGCATCGGCAATGAGCGTTGACATTTGGCAAAAAAAGGGTTTTAACGCATTCTGTTTTGAATATGTGGAAAAGATTACTTTATCTTTAAGCCTTTGTAATCTATTTATAACCAAAAAAGTAAAGTATGAGAAAGTTCTTACTACTAAGTACTTTGTTCTTACTTGCGGCCATTACTGTGATGGCGCAAACGAGAACAGTCTCAGGGAAAGTCACCGATGATTCAGGTGAAGGTCTTCCCGGCGTGAATGTTGTGATAAAAGGCACAACTAACGGAACTACAACAGATCTTGATGGTAATTTTAGCATGAGTGTAGAACAAGGAGCTATCCTTGTGTTCTCCTCAGTTGGATTTGCTGATCAGGAAATTGATGTAGGTTCTAGAACAGTGATTGATATCACTCTCGGCTCTGATGTGACGGAACTATCCGAAGTGGTAGTAACAGCATTGGGCGTTGAGAGAAGTGAGAAAGCACTGGGATATGCTGTCCAGAAAGTAGAAAGCCAAACATTGGTGAACTCAGGTGCTACCAGTGCAGCAGATGCACTTGTAGGTAAAGCAGCAGGTATCCAAATTACGCGTTCTTCTGGTTCTGCAGGAGGTGGTTCACGTATCGTGATGAGAGGGATAACTTCCATCATCGGTAACAACCAACCTATTATTGTGATTGATGGCGTAAGAACCAACAATGAAACCATTAGTACGACTGAAGCAAATACAGCTGGTACGGCTCAGTCCAACAGGCTGATGGACCTTAACGTGAATGACATTGAGAACATAAGTGTTCTTAAAGGTGCTGCTGCAACAGCCTTGTATGGTACTGCAGGATCAACGGGGGTGATTGTTATTACTACAAAGAAAGGATCTAAGGGGTCAGGCTTAAGAGTTAATTTCAGCTCTCAGGTTGCTATTGATAAGGTGACGACCGCTCCTAAGTTACAGAATGTTTATTCACAGGGTACACGTGGAGAATATAGAGATCCTTCAAGAGGAACATCCACTTCATGGGGACCTCGAATTTCTGATTTGTCTTATTCGAATGATCCTAACCATCCAGAGGCACCTGGTGCTTCAGCATTCGATAATGATGGAAATTACAAATTTGATAGGAACGGATTCTTAGTAAGCTCAGGTGGAGGAGCAGCTGCAAATGTGTATGATAACCTGAGTGATTTCTATCGAACTGCTGTTACTACTACTAACTCAATCAGTATTTCAGGAGGTAATGACATTGCTACTTTCCGTTTTTCTGCATCTAACCATGATCAAGAAGGAATCATTCCTAATGAGGAGTATTTAAGGAAAACTGCTAGCGTGGCGACTACTCTACAGGCTAATGAAGCTCTTTCCTTTGAAGCTACTATTAACTATACCCGAAACGATCATACGAGAATCCAGCAGGGATCTAACGTTTCCGGATTGCTATTAGGACTTTACAGGACTCCAGCTACATTCGACAACTCGAATGGATTTGGGCATGATGCCTTTGATGAGCCAACTTCCTATATTTTCCCGGATGGTGGTCAAAGAAACTATCGTGGAGGCGGTGGATATGACAATCCTTATTGGGTAGTCAACAACGCTCTAAGACACGAGGTTGTTCATAGAACATTTGGAAGCTTTAAGGCGAACTACAAAGTAAGTGATTGGGTGAACCTATCATTGAATGTAGGTACGGATATTACGAATGATGATAGAAAGCAGGATTTTGAAATCAACTCTAGAACAAATCCTAACGGTACCATTATTTTAGATGAATTCGTTACTCGTCAAACTGATTTTTACCTGAACCTTACAGGTGCAGGTCAGCTGAATGAGGATTTTGCGTTGAATTATTTAGCTGGAATTAACATGTTCAGCTTTAATCGACACAATACCTACACTCAGGGAGATGGTCTTGTTTTTGGTGGATTCCTTGATATTAGTAACGCTACTACTATTAGTGCGGCTGAGGACGACACCAGGTACAGAACAATTGGATTCTTTGGTCAGGTAGAAACAAGCTGGAGAAACACGGCATTCGTAACACTAACTGCACGTCAGGATTATGATTCCCGATTGGTGAATCCGCTTGATTTCAATGCGGCCGATGCTGGATTCTTTTATCCTTCAGTATCAACAGCTTTGGCATTTACTGAATTAATGCCTCAAAATGACATTTTGACTTTTGGTAAAGTTAGATTCTCCTGGGCACAGGTAGGAGCTCCTCCTCCAAACGCATATAGTACATCATCAGTGTTTGAGAATACTGTTAATGTTGGAGACGGATGGGGAACAAGTATTCCATGGCCAATCAATGGTGTAACATCTTTTGAATTGGATGATCGACTTGGAAATCCAGGTCTTACACCTGAATTGACAACTTCTATCGAAGTTGGATTGGATTTGAGATTCCTTGATGGAAGAATCGGGTTGGATGTAGCTTACTACGACCAAAAGACCGAAGATGCAATTTTACCTGCATCCGTTTCTGCTGAATCCGGATTTACCAGTGCTTGGTTAAATGCAGGTCAGTTATCAACAGATGGAATTGAGATAACCCTGAATGCTACTCCGGTACAAACAGGTGATCTTAACTGGGATACTCAGTTGAACTTCACTAAGTCTGAAACTATTGTTGATGAGCTTGCACCAGGTATTGAGAGAGTATTCCTTGCTGGATTTAATAGTGCTGGTTCTTATGCAATTAAGGGGCAGCCTTACGGTGGAATTTCCGGAGGAGCTTACCAACGAACAGGTGCTGGTGGAGCTGATGATACAAGTCTTGCTATTCCAAGTGGCGACATAGTTATTAACAATGATCCTAACTCAGCTGAGTATGGATATCAGGCCATTGATAACAAGCAAAGGGCTATTGGAAATCCAAATCCAGATTTCATTTTGGGATGGAGAAACAACCTTTCTTACAAACAAGTATCAGTTGGATTCTTGCTTGACTGGAGAAAAGGCGGCGATCTATGGAATGGTACAGCCTGGGCACTTTCATTCTTCGGTAGGTCTCAGTTGACTGCTGATACCAGGGAGGAAACACCACATGTTCTTAATGGGGTGATCAACGTTGGTGATAGCGACAATCCTAATTATGTTCCAAACAACATTGCAATTGTTAGAGATCAGAACTACTGGACATCTTCATTGGGAGGTTTTGGAGCAGTTGGAGAGCAATTTGTTCAAGATGGCGGATGGATCAGACTTAGAGAGGTGAGTGTTAACTATCAATTACCTAGCTCACTGTTTGCTAACAACTTTGTTCAAAGTGCATCAATTGGGTTTATTGGTAGAAACCTATGGTATGATTGGGAGTACGATGGTGTGGATCCTGAGACTAGTCTGACTGGTACAGGTAATGGTCAGGGATTTGATTACTTCAACAACCCATCCACCAGGACCCTCTTGTTTAGGTTATTTGTCAATTTCTAATAGAATAAATGATGAAATATATGAAATTTAAAAATATACTTCTCATGGTATTGGCACTTTCTGCCTTTTCATGTGAAGACTTCATTGGTGGTGATTTGAATGCAGACCCAAACAAACCATTAACCGTTCCGATTACAGGTTTAACGGGTCAGATTCAAATTTCACTCGCTGACGTATATGGAAGTTCATTCTCGCGTTGGAACAGTTTGTTTACCCAACAGGTAGAAGGTGTTGCAAGACAATGGTCTTCTTTTAACCAATACCAAATTCAGGCGATCAGGTTTGATGATTCGTGGGGTGATACCTACGAGAATATATTGGGTGAACTTGGAATTGTTACTGCAATTGCTGAGGAAAATGGGTATAACCATTACTTAGGTGTTGCAAAGGTGATCGAGGCTTATACGATTATGATGATGTCGGATGTGTGGGGTGATATTCCTTACACTGAAGCAGGACAAGGAGCTGAGAATTTTAACCCGGTCTTTGATGATCAGACTACGATTATTTATCCGGCAGTCTTGAGACTTCTCACAGAAGCTTTAGGACTTTTTTCTGGTCCGTCTGGTGCTATTATTCCAGGAAGTGAGGATTTGTACTATGGTGGTGATATTGATGCCTGGACTAAAGCAGCTAATGCTATCCTTGCAAGGTACTACCTACACTTAGGAGACTACCAAAATGCTAAGACAAGTGCACAAGCTTCATTTACAAGCCGTTCAGACAATATGTCTTATCAATACGGAGCTGATCCTGCTTCTGGCGGATGGTATCGATTCAATAATGGTCGTGAAGGCGATATAGAGTTCCATCCTAGTATGGATGCGCTTATGACCAGTTTGAATGATACTGATCGGCTAGGAGTAATTGATAATATTTTTACAATTAATGGAGCTACTCCACATCCGTACTTCATTGCAGCCTTCAGGCAGGATTTGATTTCTTATAGAGAAATTCAATTCATCATTGCAGAGGCTGAATTCAACCTGAATGGGAATACTGCAACTGCGCAGACTGCATACCTGAATGGTATCAATGCATCATTTGTAGAATTCGGATTTGATTCAGAAGGAGATGAATACGAAGACTATGTTGCTCAGGGGAATGTTAGTGCATCAGCGCTCAGTATGGACAAAATAATGACTCAGAAGTACATTGCAATGTTTGTTCAGCCTGAGGTTTGGAGTGATTGGAGAAGAACTGGGATACCATCTCTAACACCTGTATCCGGTAGTTCGATTCCTACCAATTGGGACTATGCACAGCAGACGTATTTGTTCAACAGCAATGCTCCAGAGACAGTACTTGCTCCAGCATCGTTGATGAGAGGGGTAGATTGGTTAAGTAACTGGTGATAACTAAACGTGAAGATTACTATGAAAAATAATATAAATATATTGCTAGCATGCCTTGTCGTTTTGGGAATGGCGGCATGTGATACCGCAGGCGGGATTGATGCAGATATATTCACTCCAGGTGAGAGTGCTGCGTTAGCCGTATGGGCTGATTCTCCCTCCGGAGATCTGATCCTATCTGACCCTACTTCATCGCTAGACTTTGAAGTTGAGTTTATTGATGAGACAGATGGAAGTTCGGTTGAGTCTTTTACTATGGTTGTTCAAATAAGGGACAAAGATGGTAATGTGACTAGTTCAGGAACTGTTCTTACACAGGCGACTTTTACTGCCAATGCGGATGGTAATCAAGGTTTTTCGGGATCAATTTCATTAAATGACATTGCAACGGCCTTGAGCACTACAACAGCAACTTTTAGCGAAAAGGATGAGTTCCATTTTGTTTCCACTTTCACTAGAGGTGGTACCACTTACCCAAGTGGGAACGCCAATCAGTTTCTTGAGTCAGTGAATGATTTCAGCGAAAAAATTGGCGTTGAAACTGTGGAAGTAACTGTTACAATCAAGAATTCCAATGTAGATGCTACAGGAGAATTGGTTATAATGGCTTTTGAAAATGATTTCGGTGTGGCGTTAGAAACTATGCCGACATTTGAAATATTGAGTGGAGGAAGTGGCTCATTTGGAGCTGTGACTGCCGTTCCTTTTGCGGATGAGGAAGACGAAAAGAATTTTGGTAAGGATTCGGTTTATCAGGCACTATACACTCCTGGTGCTGTTGAAGAAGTAATTACTTTCAGAATTCTAAGCGCGTCTGCGGTTGATGTAGCTGGTTTCGAAATCGTCCCGGATACAGTTAAGAAGGCCTTTACTGTTGATTTAACTGCTCCAACTATAGTTGGTGATCTTTCAGCTACTTCGACTACCGGTCAGCTTTACAACTTCCTGCTCAGTGAAGACATAGGAAGTGTTACGCTGAAGGAAGACTTTACCGGAGTAGATGATGATGAAGATGGGACTGTTGATGATGCAACAGATGCAGTGAAAGTAGACGTAACATTTACTGATAATGTTCTTGATTTTAAATATGATTGGAAAGCAGCTGATGGAGAAGTGACGCTTACTTTGGAGATCAAGGATAAAGCAGGAAATGAATTAGCCTTGCCTGCAGGTTTGGCTACAATAGTACTCAACTAACCATTTCAAATAGTATTAAAAAACCATCTGCCTTTTGGGTAGATGGTTTTTTTATACCTATTAGGTAAATTCAAGTTTTTAAATTTTGGAAAACCGATTTTGGGGAGCGTAGAGTTTTATTTTCACCCCTTTCTGAATACAAGTAAGTAGGATGAGGATTTACGTTGGAACTATTTTATTAGCAATAAGCTGTTCTCCGGGATATTCACAATCCCCGTTATTTGAATTAGTCGAGTCCAAAACATCTCACATCGATTTTAAAAATGTCATAGTAGATGACGGAGAGGTTAATCCATTTATTTATGACAATGTTTATCATGGTTCTGGGGTGGCTATTGGAGATATAAATAATGACGGATTCCTGGATATTTATTTTGGAGGAAATCAAGTAGAGGATCAACTTTATTTGAATAAAGGAGAGCTCTCTTTTGAAGACATTACTGGAAAAGCAGGCATTCTTGACAGAAACAGTTGGACCACCGGAGTAACCATGGTGGACATTAATAAAGACGGCTGGCTAGATATCTACGTATGTAAATCACTCTATGATGAGCCTTCCGAACGACGTATAAATGAGCTTTACATCAACAATGGTGATTTGACTTTTTCGGAGTCTGCTGCGGACTATGGGTTAGCCGATAGTTGGAGAAGTCAGCAGGCTGTTTTTTTTGATTATGACAAAGATGATGACCTTGATCTTTTCCTGGTCAATCAACCACCTAACCCGGGGATACTCTCCAAACTAAAAGGCAAAGACTGGCGATACCCGGCACTTGGTTGCCGGTTACTTAAAAATGAAAATAACAGGTTTGTTGATGTCAGTAGAGACGCTAATGTTTTTGACAGGGGATATGGCTTAAGCGCAACAGCAGGTGATTTTAACAATGATGGGTGGCCTGATATTTATGTTTCAAACGATTACAACAATCCGGATTTTCTTTACATCAACCAAAAGAATGGAACTTTTATTAATACCATCGATGAGAGTATGGGACACATCTCTTATTTCAGTATGGGCATTGATGTTTCTGATGTTAACGGGGATAATTTGTTGGACATTCTTACGGTTGACATGGTGCCAGAGGATAACTATAACCTTAAGGCCAACATGGGCGGTATGTATCCGGCTGCTTTCTGGGCAACTGTCGAAAGTGGGGGGCACTATCAGTACATGTTGAATACGCTGCAGTTAAACAGAGGTATAAATGCAAACGAAAGAAATGTATTTAGTGAGATTGCTCAATATTCAGGTATAGCCTATACCGATTGGAGTTGGTCACCTCTTGTTGCCGATTTCGATAATGATGGAAAAAGGGATATCTTCATTACGAATGGATTAGTTCGTGATTTGAGGAATACCGATGCTCTTGAAAATATTACCGGCTATTTAAAAGAAAGAAAGGCAGACATTCAGAAAATAAGAGAGTCGGATGGGAAAATAAATGTTTGGGATCGATTGTCGTTTGACACTCTGATGTCATTTTATCCTGTAAGGAAAATTTCAAATTACGCTTTTAAAAATAATGGTGATCTGGAGTTTGAAAAGATCACAAAAGAATGGGGCCTCAATGAACCAACCTTTTCGACTGGAGCAGCTTACGGAGATCTAGATAATGATGGCGATCTGGATCTAGTCATAAATAATGTTAACGACCTGGCTTTTTTATATGAGAACAAAGTTGATAAAGCCAATTCTGTAAGAATTGTTCTTCGACCAGAAAAAGGTGTGATGCTGTTTGGATCTAGAGTTGAAGTAGTAGTTGATGGCGAGAGACAAACATACGAGTTTACAAATTCAAGAGGATTTTATTCTTCGAGCGAATCCATTGCTCACTTTGGAATTGGAAAAGCTTCTAAAGTGGATGAGGTAAATGTTTCCTGGTCAAACGGCTTGACAAGTAAGCGACGTAACGTTAAGGCTGGAACCATTGAGATTGGATCCCAATCTTCAAAAAATATAAACGAATCGCATACTCAAACTAATTCATATTTTGCTGAGTTGGACAAAGTGGAAGTTGTTCATGTAGAGAATGAATTTGACGATTATGAACGTGAAATTCTATTACCTCATCAGATGTCGATTGAAGGACCTAAAGTTGGAGTAGCTGACATTGATGGAGATGGGAATGATGAATTTTATTTACCTGGTGCCCATGGGTATGAAGGAACTTTAGATGGTTCGGTAAGCATGAAACTTATTGAGGGAAAGAATAGAGAAGAAGTCCTCTCATATTTTTTTGATTCTGACAATGACGGTGATCAGGATCTGTATATTGTCACTGGTGGTAATGAATTTGATTCCGGTAATTCTGCTTATCAGGATATTTTTTACGAAAACAAAAATGGCTCATTAATACCACGGGACATCTTGCCACAAAATACATTCAGTGGGTCAGTAGCCATAAGTTCAGATTTTGATCAGGATGGTGATAATGACCTATTTATTGGTGGGCGACAGATCCCTGGTGAGTATCCGTCACCTGCTTCGAGCTATATCTACCAAAATATGTTAAGTGAAACCGGGAGCAGTTCATTTCAAGATGTAACTGAATCCACCGCTCCGGAATTAACGAATATTGGAATGGTTACGAGCGCAGTATGGTCAGATTTTGACATGGATTCGGATCCCGACCTTATTGTTGTTGGGGAGTGGATGGGAATTACACTATTTGAAAATATCAATGGGAAATTGATTCGAAAAGATTCAAAACTGGAAAAAGAGGTTGGCTGGTGGAACCACATCAATGCTGTTGACTTAGACAATGATGGAGATGATGATTATGTTCTTGGCAACCTTGGATTGAATTACAAATTCACTGCAAGTAAATCTGAGCCGTTTATAGTGTATTACGATGATTTCGATGACAACAGTAAAAATGATATTGTATTAGCCTATTACAATTTCGGAGAGCTGTATCCTGTTAGAGGACGGTCTTGCTCTGCGCAACAGATCCCTGATATCAAAAAGAAATTCACAAACTTCGAATCCTTTGCATCAGCAGACGTCTTCCAGGTTTATGGAGAGCAGGCCCTTGATCAATCGCTTACACTTGAGGTTACCAATTTTCATAATTCCTACATTGAAAATTTGGGTGATGGCAATTTTAGATTGGCCTCACTTCCATCAATCGCCCAATTTTCACCGATTAATTCTACTGTCTTCCACGATCTTAACAATGATGGATTGGTTGATGTAATGTATGCCGGAAATAAGTATGGGACAGAAGTTGAAACGCCGAGGGCAGATGCAGGAGTTGGAGGTGTGTTAATCAATAAAGGAAACATGAGCTTTGAGCCTGTCCCTCCTTCAGAAAGTGGACTTTTTTTGAACAGCCATGTTAAAGACTTGAAAATAGTAACTCGAGATCAAAAGAAATACCTTTTAGTTGCTTCGAACAATGATGCAGTCAGGATATTTAAAATTTTAACTTATCCTCAGGACTAAGTACTTGTCTTTATTTTGACACCATGTATACATGTTGTTCACCCATTGAAGAAATGGTTTTTGTCACTATTAAATAATGGATTAATTTCCGGTCATGAAAACGCTAATTAACCTTTTCGTGGCTCTTAGCTTTGGTTTAGGCTGGGCCCAAACACCCTACGAAATTATTGACGCAGTAAGTGCTGAACGAATCGAGAAAGACATTGTGAAGCTCGTTTCTTTTGGAACACGTCATACCATGTCTGAAACCAAATCTGAGACCAGGGGAATTGGTGCAGCCCGTCGATGGATCAAGTCTGAATTTGACAAAATATCCGCCGCATGCGATGGATGCCTGGAAGTTTCTTACCAGAGGACTTTAGAGAAAGGGAATTCAAAGACAAGAATCACGAAGGATACCGAGATTGTGAATGTTTTAGCGATCAAAAGAGGCACTAAGTATCCAAATCGATATATAATTATGGCGGGGGACATTGACAGTAGAGTTTCCGATGCTTTGAACTATACCGATGATTCACCTGGAGCTAATGACAATGCTTCTGGAATGGCTGGAGTCATTGAAGCAGCGAGGGTACTTTCAAAATACAGCTTTGAGAGTAGCATTTTGTTGGTTGGACTCTCTGGTGAAGAACAAGGTTTATACGGAGGCAGACATCTGGCTGCCAGAGCGATTGAAGAGGGGTGGGACATTATAGGCGTACTGAACAACGACATGATAGGAAATATAAAAGGCATAGATGGGGTCATTGATAATCGTACTTTCCGAATTTTCTCCGAACCTACAAACCCAACTGATTCAGCCTTTCAAATTCGAATGCGAAGATTCTATGGTGGAGAAGTTGATGGCATATCTCGACAACTCGCGAGATATGTTTACACTATGACGAAAACTTATATGCCTGAAATGAATCCAAAGATGATCTATCGGTTGGATAGGTTTGGTAGAGGAGGCCATCATCGCCCATTTTGTGATAAAGGGTTTGCC
>JANQEC010000408.1 GCA_028278585.1 Cyclobacteriaceae bacterium
TGCCCACAAGAGTCGATGATCAGCTTTGGTGAAAATCCCAACATCGGCAAATGGTTTGTTTCCCATCGATTCATACCTAATAATGGATCCACCATGATAGACTGCTTGGCCCTCGTAGATTGCATGTCGAAGACTTGTAGTAGCAGATCCAACTTTCCTATCCTTAATTATCAGATCCCATTCAGCTGTGAAAGGAGCGATAACTTTGGAATAATTAATTCTTTCATCCCCAACAGGGATTTCGTCATAACTCAATTCTTCAGGGGCATCAGTTCTGGCACCTTCCACAACATCACCTCCCTGGTATAATTTGATCTTATCCGTCTTGCCATTTTCTGGCAGGAATTCCAGTTGCGCCTGAATTTCCCTGGCTCGAAAAGCATTGTCCGATCCGGGAATCAAAGGTATTTTTCCCATACCGGCAACATCGGCAAAAAGCTGATCCTGCTCTAAGAGAATTTCGATGCGTAGTGCCATGTCATTCAATTTGTAATGGCCAACATACGACTTTAGTAGCTTCTTGCTGACTTTCACAACTTGGGTGGTATCCTGAATTGGTAGATCCTGTGTGTGGCCAATAGAGAGTATCCAGAAGGATAAAAACAGTAGAATTAATTTATTCATGTTTTGAGCATTTGATTTCAGGCAATTTTTCGTCCAAAATCGCAGGAAGTTGAGTGTTTCTGATAGTATGTGGTCAGTGGCAAGAGAATTGTTGTGAACGGAGGCTAGCCAGCAGGTGAGGCTGTCAATAATGCCTTGACTTCTTTTCTCCGTCTGCTCATCGGAAGTACGGTAGAATCATGCATAACAAGGTTGATTTCTCCTGTTGGGGTTCTTGTGATTTCAGAGATGTAGGATCGATTAACCAGTGCCGATCGGTGGATACGTAAGAATAGTTCGGGGTCTAGCTTTTTTTCAAGGTTGGACATGCTTTCTCTGGTGATGATTTTCTTTTCAGAAGAAATAACTTTCACATAGTTGTCCGCACTTTGCAAATACTGGATACTATCCATCTTTAATAGATGGGTTTTTCCTTGATCTTTAACCGCCAATGTTGTTCCCCCTGAAAATTCAGCTTTTACAAAACGATCATATGCTTCAGAGAAAATAACAGCTATCCAATAGAAAATGAGACCGGCATTGAGATAGTTAAGCAATACATCCTGATATAGCAAAAGGAAGGAATATCCTTGCCAAATCGGGTTTACGATGTAATAAACAAGACTGAAAATTAAGCTGTGTACGAATGAAAAAACAAGGCTGGCAAACGTATGTGTAAGAAAGGTCTTCCAAAGATGTCGGCGGTCGAAAGAGTGGTGTTTGTGAAATAAATAAACACCACCACTCAAGAAGATGAAAATGGTATAGCCAAGAAACAATATGACTGTCTCATCAAGCCCAAGTGTTCCACCTGTTATTTCTGTCCATGTATAGCGTTGAAATAGTTGAACACCAGCAATGGCCACAACCACGAGGAAAGTTATTCCAATCTTGATCCAAAGTGTCTTGTATTCAGTTTTCATTAAAAAAATGTCTATGAAAGGTACCAAAGACGTTCAAACTGAACCAGTTCTTTAGATAGTAACATAGAAAAATTAGATGCTTTCATTAAAATGTTTGTTACTGTATTATCCATAATTTTATCCTTATGACAAGTGTACAGAACGTAGAGATAGAGAAAGTTGGAAGAGAATCTTCAAAAACAACACCTGATCTTATCGTAACGGAGGAGCCATTGGAAATACGATTGGGATACGGGCCTGAATCGACTCGAGATCAAATGACTCTGGCTGTTACCATGAGAACTCCAAGTCACGATGAAGAGCTGTGCCTGGGGTTCTTGTTCAGCGAAGGTATTATAAATTCCATGGAAGATGTCCTAAGTGTCAAGTATTGCGATGATCTGGGAATGGAGGAAAATCATGAGAATGTAATGCGCGTAGAGCTATCTCCAAAAGTCAGCCTTGATCCTGATCAGTTCAATCGAAATTTCTATACTACTTCAAGCTGTGGTGTTTGCGGCAAAGCAGCAATTGAAGCAATCAATGTGATATGTGATCCCTTACAGAATGATTCAATTCAAATCGATCAGACCTTAATTTTCGATTTACCACAAAAACTTAGAGAAGCACAGGAAGTTTTCAGGTATACCGGAGGACTTCATGCATCTGCCATTTTCGATTTTGAAGGAAATATCAGGGCCCACAGAGAGGATGTAGGCCGACATAATGCACTGGACAAACTTATCGGACATTCCCTTGTAAGCGATCCAGATCAATTGAAGTCGTCAATACTTCTTTTGAGCGGAAGGATCAGTTTTGAATTGGTTCAAAAAGCGGTACGAGCTGGTATCCCGGTAATCGCTGCGGTTGGAGCTCCGTCAAGCCTCGCAGTAGATATGGCTAAAGATTTTGGAGTGACACTCATAGGGTTTTTGGGAGAGAAGAAATTCAATATTTACAACGCGAAACAGCGCATCCGGATCTAGCCTTGAATTTGGGTTTGTCCGCTGATCATCTTATCAGGTTCCAAATGACTTAAAATCAAGGAAAATTGTGGATAAATTGCTTACTTTAATAGTTGGAGCGTTCATTTGAAACTAAAAAAATCTTATGTCAGATAATCTGAGTGCATTATCGGGAAGAAAGGGGTTGGAAAACAACCTTTTTGAGCGATTAGTAGAGAAATCCAAAGTTGAGGGGACCCCTCACGATGAATCCTTACGTGCACTAGCTCATGAGTATTTGATGGGTGAAGCAATCACCTATGGGACTGCTTCTTTTTATGATTTCCTTAAAAAAGAACATGAAGGTGTCAAGGCACACATATGCAACGGGAGTGCATGTTTAGTCGCTGGTACCCAGGACAATGTGAAATCAAAACTTTCGGACAAATTCAAGGAAGAAGAAATTGGACATATGTGCTGCCTGGGAAGGTGTCACGAGAATAGTGCTTTCAATATAAATGGCAACAACTACTCAGGTGATTCCATCAACCAATTGGAACAAATCCTAGACAATGGTAAAGCCCTGTTGGACAAATATCAGGTTGCCAGCAAACTTGAAGCGCCTGTCTTGACCGGTAAGCCAATGTCGGCATCAGATTACGCAACCCTCTTTCAAAAAGTGCTGAAAAATGGCCCTGAGTGGGCATTGCAGCAAATAAAGGATTCGAATATCAGAGGACGGGGAGGTGCCGGGTTTCCAATGGGATTTAAACTGGAATCTTGCAAAAATGTAGAAGGAGATCAGAAATTTATTGTATGCAATGCCGATGAAGGTGACCCGGGGGCTTATTCAGACAGGTATCTCCTCGAAGAACAACCAATGTTGGTTTTGTTCGGAATGATGGTATCAGGATACATTGTCGGAGCCAATAAAGGAGCGGTTTATATCCGCGGAGAATACCCCGAATCGGTTCGTGCAGTCACAAAAGCAGTAGAAGAACTTTCTGAGTTCAACATGCATGGTGCCAATATCGGAGGTTCAGATTTCAATTTTGATTTTAAAGTAATAGAAGGGGCAGGTGCCTACATATGTGGCGAGGAGACAGCCTTACTTTCTTCTCTTGAAGGTCAACGTCCTGAAGTTAGAGTGCGGCCTCCATACCCAACCCAGGAAGGATTGTTCAATAAGCCGACAGTAGTGAACAATGTTGAAACACAATCAGCGGTAGCCTGGATCATTGAGCATGGAGGTTCAGCGTACGCTTCATTGGGCACGCCAAAATCGACAGGTACTAAACTGGTTTGCCTGGATTCATTCTTTGAAAAACCAGGTATGTATGAAATAGAAATGGGAACACCGTTCAAAGAAGTGATCTATGACTTTGGAGGAGGATTTAAAGAAAATGTAAAAGCGGTTCATGTAGGAGGACCACTTGGAGGAATTGTTCCCACGAAAAAAATTGAGGAACTGGATCTCGATTTCGAAAGCTTTGCCAATGCTGGGTTTTTGCTTGGTCATGCCGGAATTGTATCTGTTCCGGAGAAATTCCCGATGATCCATTACTTAGAACATTTATTCGAATTTACAGGGGATGAATCCTGTGGAAAGTGTTTTCCATGTAGTATTGGATCAGTTAGAGGAAAGGAAATGATCCAAAAGGCGAGGAATGGCGAGGTAAAAATAGATCGGCAGTTGATGGATGACCTTTTGGAAGCAATGGAAGATGGATCGCTGTGCGCCCTTGGTGGAGGGTTACCACTTGGAGTAAAAAATGCGTTACAGTATTTCGAAGAAGAATTAAAAACTTATTTTAAGTAAAGACATGAGTATCGAGAAGAATACAGTTTTTATCAACAACGAGGAACACACCTTCGAACCAGGGGAAATGATCCTGGGGCTGCTGCGACGTACAATGGGAGATGATCCTGTTCCGACACTCTGCGATGCACCAAACCTAAAACCGTTTGGTTCATGTCGGGTATGCAGCGTTGAAGTTGCTTTGCAGCAAGATGGTCCTCGAAAAGTACAAGCCTCTTGTCATACGCCGGTAATGGCAAATTCATATATCTACACGCATTCCGAAAAGGTGGAGCGCATTCGAAAAAACATCGTGGAGTTGGTGTTAACAGATTACCCGAAAGAACAATTTGATGAAGCCAATGCCTCGCAAAATGAATTAAAGAAAGTGGCCGGACAGGTAGGAATTGAAATGAGTGATGTTAGGTACGAGCCTGGCAAAAACCACCTGGATCGGACTCCTGATGAGTCTCATGCTTACATGCGGGCAAGTATGGATGCCTGTATCAATTGTTACAGGTGTATCAGGGCATGTGATGAAGTACAAGGCGAAATGGTGTTAACCATGGAAGGCCGTGGTTTTGATAATCAGGTGGTGATGGGCATGAACGAAGGATTTAAAGAGTCTGATTGTGTGTCTTGCGGCGCATGTAGTCAGGCGTGTCCTACCGGAGCAATTACTGACATATTTGCTTCGAAATTTAATGATGCAACAGAGACTGAGCGAACCGTTTGCACCTATTGTGGAGTAGGTTGTAATCTCGATGTAGCTACTAAGAATGGAGAAATAGTTAGCATCACTGCACCTTATGATGCGGAAGTCAATCAAGGCCACACATGTCTGAAAGGACGATATGCATTTCAATTCTACAACCATCCGGAAAGGCTCACTACGCCAATGGTCCGTTGGAACGGTACTCTAAAGCCAGCAACATGGGACGAAGCGTATGACTACATGACAGAGAGGTTTACGCAGATCCGGGATGAACATGGAGCGGATGCTATTGCTGGAATTTCTTCCGCCAGAACACCCAACGAGGAGAACTACTTGATGCAAAAATTCATTCGAGCAGTTATTGGATCCAATAACATTGATTGTTGTGCCCGAGTCTGTCATTCTCCTACTGCTTTAGGAATGCAGCGTTCCTTCGGGACCGGTGCAGCAACTAATTCAGTTATTGATATTGAATATACCGATTGCATGATGATCATCGGAGCGAACCCCACAGCAGCTCACCCGGTGACAGGAGCAAGAATCAAACAGGCGGCCATGAAGGGAACGAAGATGATTGTGATTGACCCTCGCGAAATTGAATTGGCTAAGTACGCAGATTATCACCTACAGCTTCGTCCTGGAACCAATGTAGCCTTATTGAACATGCTACTCTACTACATTGTCACAGAAGACCTTGCAGATAAAGATTTCATCTCCAGCCGTACTGAAGGTTATGATGATTTTGTAGCCAACATCAAAGAGTTGGATGTTGAGGAAATGGAGAAGGTCACAGGCGTTGATCGTGCACTGGTACGAGAAGCAGCGATTTGCTACGCCACAGCTCCTAATGCTATGTCCTTCCATGGATTGGGTGTTACCGAACATTCGCAAGGCACATTCACAGTGATGCAGATTGCTGACCTGGCAATGGTCACAGGAAATATTGGACGCAGGGGAGTAGGAGTCAATCCGCTTCGTGGGCAGAACAATGTTCAGGGAGCAGCCGATATGGGAGCACAACCTCACCAGGGAGCCGGGTATCTTGATGTAACTGATCCCAATGTCCATAGCCAATACGAGGAATTTTATGGAGCAGAACTGCCTCAACATATCGGGTACAAAATACCTGAAATGTTTGATGCAGCAATTGCTGGAGATCTAAAAGCACTTTGGATCATTGGTGAAGATGTAGTTCAAACTGATCCGAATACAGATAAGGTGAAAAGAGCATTGACCAACCTTGACATGTTGATCGTTCAAGAACTTTTCATGACAGAAACGGCCATGCTTGCGGATGTGATCTTACCAGGAGCTTCATTCTTAGAGAAATCAGGAACATTCACAAACGGAGAAAGAAGAGTTCAACGGGTCAACCAGGTGGTAGAACCATTGGAAGGCACCAAGCCTGATGGTCAGATTGTTGTTGACATGATGCGACGAATGGGATATGATCAGCCGGATTATGCACCTGATACCATGTTGGAGGAAATTTCTCAAATAGTACCATTCTTTAAGGGAATTACCTGGGAAGGCCTTGGTAAAAACGGATTGCAATGGCCAGTACCAGAAGATGGTTCAAGTACAGAAATCATTCACATAGATCAGTTCAAGAGAGGAAAAGGCAAGATCACCTATTTTGATTGGGCTGAATCTGCCGAGATAGAAGAACACGGGGGTGAATATCCTTACATTATCACCACGAATCGGGAACTGGAGCACTACAACTGTGGTGCAATGACCAGAAGAACCAATAATGTAGATATTCTTACTGAAGACGTTCTCTTGATCAATCCAAAGGATGCGAAAGACAACAAGATCGAAGACGGAGATATGGTGTGTGTGACATCCGCAAGGGGTAAAGTAGACATCAAAGCAAAAATCACTGAGGAAGTAAAACCCGGAGTGATGAGCACGACTTTCCACTTTCCGGAAATCATGGTCAATTTAATTACGAGTGATGTTCATGACTCAGAAGCCAAGTGTCCGGAATACAAAGTAGTGGCGGCGAAGGTTCGAAAATCAAAAGGAAAATACGCTGAGAAATCAGAAGAGCAGCTTGCAAAGGCCTGAATAGGTTAAAGGACTATTTTGCCAATTTCTCAGACGCCAGGGAATAATTAACTGGTGTGAGATTGTATTTTTTAGATTCCAGAAGTACATAATCAAGCAAAGAATCAGTTTCCGCCGGCTGATTATTTTCAATATCCAATTGCATGGAGGGCTTCCCATTTTCAGGCAGACCCTTCAGGAATTCCAGATGATTATCTATTTCACCTGAGTTTAATTTTATATTCTTTGCTTTAGTTAATTCAAAAAGCTCATCCATCAATGTTCTCAGAAAATTTAGTTTCGAAGAATCATCGCGTAATTCTCCAATTGTGCAGGAGAAATAACTGCATGCCACAGCAATCGGAGAAATAAACAGAAATTTTTTCCAGATTATTTCTGAAATATCGGAAGAGAGCGTAGCCTTAATTCCTGCATCAACAAATACCTCGCTAACGCTATCAAACTTCTTGATGTCACCGCTTCTGCCAAAAAACAAAGTAGCTGGCCCGCCTTTGTGCTTCACGTGCCCGGGGACTACAATATTTGAAATGATATAGGCACAGCCCTCCAACAAGGTGACTCCTTCCGGTAGCAACTTTTCGATTCTTTCCGCTTGATTCACAAGGTTTTGAATTGAAATTACAACACCACCTTGTTTTACGTTTCCCTTGTATTGATTGATCCCATTCTTAAGAGAATATGATTTTACACAAACCAACATGATATCTAATTCCCCAATGATATTGGTGTCGTCACTGACCAAATCGGGCTTCACAGTGAAATTACCTTCGATGCTATCCACTAGTAATCCTTTCTCAAGAATCTTCTCTTTGGTTTCATTTCTTGCAATAAAGACTACATCGGTGTTTTTATCGCCCTGGTAGTGTTTTGCCAATTTCCCTCCGAAAAATCCTCCGGTTCCTCCTATGCCTAAAATTCCAATCCTGATTTTATTCATGATGCTACATTTAGTTTTGGGCAATGCTCCAACTAAACGAAACTATAAAAAATACCCTTTAACAACTATCAGAGTGAATTGGTAATTGGACATTTAGATATTCAGGATTTCTTGAATCAGGAAAAACTAATCTAGAACAGGGTTACGTCATATTTTCTTTACATTCAATAACCTTCGGCAGGAGTTACTTCGAAACCAAGCTTTTGAACATATCCCAATCTATCATAGTAGTATAACAACTGTTTCATCTTTCCATCTTCCATTTGCGCACTAACAAAGAATGGGTTTTGTATGTCTGCACCATTTTCGGTTACGCTGTAAGTACCCCAAAATTGAAGCCAATCTCCTGCATAATCACCTTCTTTCACTGTCAATGCTGTGTAGGCAATAGTCTCAATGGATTGATTTGACCTCCTGGGTACTGCTTCTGCCCAGGCCTGGAGTTCTACCTGAATATCGGAAGTGTCAATCTCTGCAAACATGCCATAGGCCACAAAATCAGTGGTTACGGTTGTAACGGCTCCTGCACTGTCTAAAGTCATAAGCGCTTCGAAGTAGCGGTCGATCACTTGTTTGTACTCATCGGCACGTCCACTCACCTCCACATTGCCAGTATCGTTATCAGGTTCTTCTGCCGGGGGAGTCTGGCAGCTGAATATTACAGACATACCTAGAGTCAAAATGGTTAGATTTTTCATGATTATTAGGTGTTTGGTTGAATAGTAAGTTAGCGAAATTGAAGAATGATTACCAGCAAAACAGCTACAGGTGAGTGTAGTAAAAGACTTGAAAATTGATCCCAACCTGTTTAATCTGAAGTTGATGACAAAAAATACCGTCTAAATAAAAATCCCAGGTGTATTTCCATATACTTCGTATCTCTCATTCAGTAAATCTGTTTCTATGAAATCCATAATAGGGATATTAATAATATCTATAGCATTAACAACCAATTGTTCCTCAACAAATAAATCGAGAAATGAAATCGAGTACGGCCAACTTATGGTTCCGGAAAACAGGAACAATCCGAATTCTCGCGAAATAGCCATTTCATACGTTTACATTTCGACGACAGGAGATAAAAATTATCCACCAATCATCTTCCTCCAGGGAGGCCCGGGGGGGAGTTCTCTTGCCATGCAGAATTTTTTCTCCAATAGCCCATTGAGAAGAAATCATGACATTATCCTTTTTGATGCAAGAGGAACCGGAAGCT
>JANQEC010000421.1 GCA_028278585.1 Cyclobacteriaceae bacterium
CCCAACCCTTCTTTGGCACCTAATTCAATTGGATCCAAACCTTCCGTGTTAAGCATGGTGCCGGCATCCATGGTTTTTCCCTTGTATTGTACTTTTCCCATACCGATGAGAGGAAGGAATAAATGGGAGAGGGGAGCCAGGTCTCCGGAGGCACCAACCGAACCTTGCGATGGAACTATCGGAATTATATCCTTGTCAATGTGCCAGATGATCCGATCGAGGGTGGCTTCCCGCATACCGGAAAACCCTTTGCTCAGCGCATGGACCTTGAGGATCAACATCAACTTAGCTACTACATCAGGGATTGGATCTCCAACACCTACTGCATGACTCATGAGAATGTTTTGTTGAAGGATTCTTGTCTCTTCTTTTGAGATTTGGGTGGTACAGAGTGGGCCAAAGCCTGTATTGATTCCGTAGACAGCCTTGTCACCATCGGCAATGTTTGCAACCACCTGACTACTCTGCTTTATTTTATCCCTGTAAGCTTCACTAATGACCCCTTTTACTTCACCCCTGGCTATCGCTAAGGCAACACTCGCAGTAAGATGATCTTTTCCATAGTTGAATGTTGACATACGGGTTTACGGTTGAATACTATTCAAAATTAGCTGCTATCTTTAATAATTATAAATACTATTTAATTACATAATTAATAACCATGAGTTATCAATTAGAACTAAGACATTTTAAATATTTCAAAGCTGTGGCAGAGGAGTTGAACTTTAGAAATGCAGCCAATCGCTTGTTTATCTCACAGCCCGGATTGAGTCGTCAAATTGGTCAGATGGAGGAGATTTTGAACTCCAAACTCTTCGAGCGCACCAAGCGTAAAGTGTCGTTGACAGCTTCGGGGGCATTCTTGCTGGAAGAAGTAACGGGGATCTTGAATCAACTTGAAGCTGCTAAACGTCAGGTTGAGTTGATAGAGAAAGGGGAGTCCGGTGAGCTAAAGATAGGATTGCTGGGATCGGCCATGCAGCGGGTGGTACCTGAATTTCTATTGAAGCTTACGGACCGGTTCCCCAACGTTCATGCGAGTGTAGATGAAATGAGCAATGGAGCCCAGATTGAAGGGGTTTTGAGAGGAAGTTTGGATATTGGATTTGTACGAGTGGCCCGCGTTCCTGAACCGTTAAATATCAGGCCGGTGGTGAGTGATACATTTTCATTGGTTCTACCTGAAGATCATTGGTTGACACCATCAAAGTTTAAGAATATCAAGCAGCTGGCTGAAGAAGATTTTATCTTGTTTTCGCGCGACTATAGTCCATTGTACTACAACAAGATCATGAGCATCTTCGAAGACCAGGGATTTGTTCCAAAGATCTCACACAAGTCGGTACACGCCCTGACCATTTTTAAATTGGTTGAATGTGGTTTGGGAATAGCCGTAATACCCACCACACTCCAGGATGGATTTGATTTAAAGGTCAAATTTATTGAGATGAAAAACATTCCTCAGCAGACGACTTTGTCTGCGATATGGAGTGAGGATAACCGGAATCCAATCCTTCGGAATGCGATCGATTTGATATTTTCCCAGTGATTAAAATTCTTTGTGGATAGGGTGTTGTTTTATCCAATGTGACCACTTACTTTTGCGTCACTTTATACGGAGGTCGCCATAGATCTCCGACCCGATTAGAAGTAATTGGAATAAAAGGTCCGGTAGTTCAGCTGGTTAGAATGCCTGCCTGTCACGCAGGAGGTCGCGGGTTCGAGTCCCGTCCGGACCGCACAAAAGAGCCGAAAGGCTCTTTTTTTGTTGGAATGAATTGGACGAGAAGCTTGTCCCGAAGAGCACAGCGATTTCGGGAAGTCCCGTCCGGACCGCTTTCAGTATCAAGCACTTACAACGAGATTGTTGTAAGTGCTTTTTTATTTATAAACTATTTATAAACAACCGTCACTAAGGCTTAGTCAGGTTCAATAAAACAGTCTTGCCTTTCTTCAATCTTTTCCTGATTAAACATTTCTCAATTTAACCTTGGACTTAAACATAGCATGATTTTGAAGTCGTCATCTGTGTCAATCTGTCCATCCGGTATTGTAGAAACTCACAGAATTCTGAATTAGTCGGTTGGATTGCTTCTTAAATGAATTTATGTAATAGTTTAACTTGGCACTAACAAACCAACCAAATTACTTGAGCAGAGAGCCTAACATCATTGCATTTGATTTAAAGAATTTAAATAGAAAGTCATTCGAAAAATTGTACTTTGAGTATAGTGAGGGATTGGTTCGTTTTGCTGAGAGTTTTCTGTTCAATCGCCAGGAAGCAGAGGATGTTGTTCAAAACCTCTTTATTTATATGTGGGATAATGCTAAGCAGCTCGAAATTAAGACTTCAATTAAATCCTACTTATATCAATCTACAAGAAATCGCTGTTTGAATATTATACGGGATCTCAAAGTTCAGGATCGTCGCGAACTATTGTTTCTCGAGGCAATGATGAACTCTCATAACGTGGATGACTCCTTTGACGAAGAACTATTTGCTAAGTTGGAAAAAGCAATGAATGATCTGCCTCAAAAAATGCTTCATGTTTTTAGGCTTAAATATTTGGAAGGAAAGAAAATCGCTGAGATTGCCGAGTCCCTTCAGATAACGGAGAGTACGGTAAAGACTCAACTGCAGCGGGCCAGGGAAAAAATAGGTAAGTCATTTCTTTCTTTGATTATTTATATGATCCTGGTAGAAAGATTACCCTAACAGGCCCTGATATTTTTTAAAATTTTGTCGTCCTTTTATCTACGATCAGTGTCAAGAGAGTAGTAAGGCATAAAAGGACTAGTTAAAATAAATAGAATAATGCCAAAAAAAGAGGTTAAAATTATTGATTCGAATATTATTTGGAAATGCTTCCACGGGAAGCTTAGTGATGATGAAGAGAAGTTCCTCAAGGAATGGTTAGAAGAAGATAGGGCTCATGCAGAGTATTTTGAAAATGCGAAAAGCTATTTTGAGGAAGGGTCATCTTTCCACAGGAGCCCCTATAATATAAATAGTGGTTGGAGAAAAATTGACTCTCATATTAGAAAGAGAGAAACTCGAGACAACTACTTCAAATTGGGCATAGCGGCAAGCTTGATCATAGCTATATCCATGGTGGTTTGGTTAAGTGTTAAAAACCCCACTAGAGCAGATTTAAAAGAATACGCCACCTTGATTGAGCCTGGAACTTCCAGTGCCACTTTGATCATTGGAGATTCAATAACCTATGAGTTCAATCAAGGCCAAAGGACAAGCCTTGTTGCTTCACTAACCAATATTGAGACAGATGGATCTGAACTTGAATACGTTCAGAGAGAGAATTCTCCAACTCAAGCTGCAATCCATACCCTTGCTATTCCTAGAGGAGGAGAATTCGTACTAAAGCTTTCGGACGGAACTACGGTTTGGTTAAACGCAGAAACGGAACTGAAATACCCTGAAACTTTCCTTGGTGATGAGCGGAGGGTTGAGTTAAATGGAGAAGCGTATTTTGAAGTTGCTCACAATAACGAAAAGCCATTTTATGTAGTGAGTGGGGATCATGAGGTCAAGGTTTTGGGCACCTCATTTAATATCTCGGCATACGAGGATGAGGAGCAAATTGTAACCACCTTGATTAATGGTGGTGTTCGTGTTCAAGACAAATTCGACGCACTTGAATTGACCCTGGAGCCATTGGAGCAGTCTACTTTGGAACGGTTCGCGAATACATTGACAAAGAAGAAAGTTGAACCTTATCAATTCGTTGCTTGGAAAGAAAAAACCTTCTATTTCGAAGATCGAAGTTTGGGTGACATCATGAGAATCATGGCCAGATGGTATGATATCGATGTGTTTTTTGATGATTCAACAGCAGCAGAGATCCACTTCACTGGTGGATTCAAGCGTTACGAAGAGTTTAACAAAATCGGAAATAAAATAGAAATGACCAATGAGGTACAATTCGAGATAAAGGGCAATACCGTCATTATAAAATGACACTTCATTAGTGTGAAAAAAAGGGAATGTTTACGCCATCCCCTTTTCATCCACATTAATGACAATAATTAATGTTTCACTTAGACCTGCAAATTTATGAAAAAATGTTACTCCTGGCTATTTACGCTAGCAGGAAAAGACACTAAGATTTGGTTGATAATGAGATTAAGCTTTCTTTTTTACGCAATCACTCTTTTGCAAGTAAATGCAAGTGTCTATTCGCAAAAATTGAATCTTGACTTGGAAAATGTTAGAGTACAACAAGTTCTCAGGCAAATTCAACAGCAATCTGATTATGATTTTGTATTCAAGGCTGATTTGTTAAGAAACCAAGAGAGGGTTTCTGTAAGTTTTGTCAATTCCTCAATTGAGGAAGTTATGGAACAAATCCTTCCTGATTATTTAGACTATGAGATTACTGATCAAACAATCATAATCAAAAAGAAAATCTATCAAAACACAGATAATGAGGACGATGTCAGTATTAGTGGTACTATTACTGACACTGATGGAGAACCATTACCTGGTGCGACAGTAACTGTAAAGGGATCTACAGAAGGTACCATTACAGATATCGATGGAAAGTATTCGCTTACAGTTCCTGATAATGCTACAATTGTAATTTCATTTGTTGGGTTTATCCAGCAAGAAATCGCGGTTGGTCGAAGATTAATCATTGATGTTACCCTTGAGGCAGATTTGACCACTTTATCAGAAGTTGTAGTTGTTGGATATGGCATACAGGAAAGGCAAGAAGTTTCTTCCGCGATATCTTCTGTTGAAGCCAAGAGCGTGACGACCAATTTGGGCGGAAATACGAGTTTTGATAGAGGCCTGAGTGGAATGGTTAAAGGAGTTCAGATAATCCAAGGATCTGGACAGCCTGGAACTGGTATCGATATAAATATCAGGGGTGTTACCTCGCCCTTTGCTGGGGCGGATAACAACCCCCTCTTTGTGATCGATGGGGTTCCATTCCAAACAAATCCGACATTCACGTTTAATGACGAAAACTCTTTGAATGATGCACCAAATCCCTTGCTCACGATCAATCCCAATGATATTGAAAGCATAGATGTACTAAAAGATGCATCAGCAACAGCAATATATGGGTCGAGGGGGGCTAATGGAGTAATCATAGTAAATACTAAACGAGGCAAAAACGGGGAACAGGCAAATGTGACTTTGAATTATACTACCACTTTTGCAAAACCTATAAATGAGCCACAATATTTGAATACGGCTCAGTTCAGGGATAGAGCAGCTCAGATCCTGGAAACTTCGGTAGCGTTCTCTAATGCTAATCCGGCTGCATTGGATGCTTTTACTGTGAATGGCTTTTCTGACATTGCAAATGTACCAGTTGATCTTACAACGTTTATGGTATCCTATGAAGGATTGAACGAAGACTACTTTGGAAGTGCTGATGTGAACTGGGCTGATGAAGTATATAGAGATCATGCCATTACAAACCAATATAATGTAACGCTAACCGGCGGTTCAACTGGTGCTTCCTATGGCTTATCGTTAGGTTACACCGATCAGGAAGGGTTGTTACGCGCAGATGAATTTGATCAATACAACTTCAGAGCCAGCCTCGATACTGATTTGAGCAAAGCCATATCCGCTGGATTTAGTACCAATTTGAGTTATTCCGATAATAGAACCGGATACAACAATATTAATAGTGACTTGAATAGTGAAATAGTCGGTGGGCGACCGGATATTGCGCCTAGGGATGAAAACGGACAGTTTAATTACTTCCCTAGCTTACTATTTGGTTTTTTCCAAAGTAATGCCCCTAATCCATTGGCATTTACCACTGGTCATGACTTTAATACGCAGACATTTTCATTTTTAGGAAATACCTATGTAGAGATTGAACCGGTAGAAAATTTAAAGATACGTAGTGATGTGAATGTCGGACGGTTTAGTAACGACATTAGCAATTTCTCACCTTCGACGGTGGTGAGTACCATAATTCCGGATTTTGGCGCTAATGGTACTTCTGACGAATCTTCTCTCAACACAAGTACGACAGTTAATACAAATGTCATTTCCAATTTGACTGCTTACTATAGCACCATCATTGGCGACAATCACAGCCTATCGATTCTCGTTGGATCTGCCTGGGACAGAAGCCAATCCGTGCGTTCTAGTTACTCTTACCAAGGTTTTCCCGATGACAACACGCTCACAAACGCTTCCGTTGCCTTGGAAACGTTGGCTAGTTCTCAGGGAGAGGTCGAAACAGGCTTAAATTCCTTTTTCTCGCGAGTATCCTATAATTATGATCAGCGATATTTTTTGACGGTGAACTTTCGAACAGACAAATCTGTCAAGTTCGGCCCGGATAACCAACGAGGGTATTTTCCATCTGTGGCTGCCAGCTGGAACCTGGCCAATGAAAGTTTCCTTGATGGCGTTGAGTTGATCAATAACTTGCGTCTACGTGCTGGTTATGGACAGTCAGGTTCAAACAACATCAATGATTTTGCCTATCTCCAATTCTGGAATGTAGGAACTAGAGCTGAAGGTCTTTATAATGGTGGCCTTGCTGTAGGCCTGAACAGAATCTTGCCTAATGAGGAAGTTCGATGGGAGACAACCACTGAAATTAATGTTGGGTTGGATTTCGGATTACTTAATAATAGAGTTCGAGGAAGTGTTGATTACTACAACCGAGAGACAGAAGACGCTCTGATGACCGGTCTATATCCATTGGAATCCGGAGCAACCGAATTTGTTCAAAACTTTGCTGATCTTACCAACAAGGGATTCGAGATTGATTTGTTTGGTGACGTGTTAACTGGTGGAGACGTGACCTGGTCTCTGGGTTTCAATATCGCGAAAAACACAAACACGTTAGACGAGTTCAATGCAGCTGGAATTAGTCCATTTATCTCAAGGTTCTACGAAGTGGGTAGAGAAGTTAACATTATTAGAGGTTACGTAACAGATGGAATCATTCAAACCCAGGATGAATTGGACGCCCTAAACGCTGGAGCACCGGATGGTTTTTATCAAGAGTTCGGGACAGCTCCAGGAGATTACAAATATGTTGACCTGGATGGAGATGGAGAAATCACGGCCGAAGATCAGCAGTACTTAGGTAGTGCTCAGCCGGACTTTTTTGGAGGCTTTAGCAGTCTTGTAAGCTACAAGGGGCTTGATCTCACGGCTAATTTTACGTATTCGGTGGGTGGAGAAGCCACCATTTCCGCGGATGGAAGAGGTCACAACAATGACCCTTACACCAATGTGGAAACTCGTTACCTGGATCGTTGGACACCAGAGAATCCAAATGCAACTTATCCAAGGGCTGTTGTGAATGATGTCTTATTAAATAGGAACCAAAGAACCTCTTCTGCCTTAGTGCACAGTACCTCATTCTTGAGACTACAGGCGGTACAACTTAGATATAATTTGCCCTACAGTATTGTAAGTAAGGCGGGAATTGCTCGTGCCAGTGTTTCGATTACTGGAACCAACTTATGGACATCAACAGATTTTCCAGGTATTGATCCTTCCTCGGTCGGCGCATTTGCATCAGCCGCAAGTATTCGAACCAGAGATCCTTATCCTATAGCGAAGTCCTTGTCATTTGGATTAAATGTAAACTTTTAAATCAGAGTAGAAATGAACTTTAATAAATATAAGGTTGGAATTCTTGGGGCGTTACTATTTTCAGCTACTGCATGTAGCGTTGAGGATATTCAACCAATAAACCAATTGACGGAAGAATTGGTGATAACCAATGAAGCTTCCGCTAACAATGTTCTAAACAGAATTTATAGCCACCAGAGAAGTTTTGATATTTCTTCAATGGCGGCTGCTACGGGCTACTATGGTGTTATGCAAGATGAGTTATTTGGGTTATTTGGGGGTGCGGGTTTTTCTACCAATAATGTACTTGATGACAGTCAGTTGCTAAACACATTGTACACAGGTTTATATGCAACAATTAATGACGCCAACTACTTCATTGAGCTTATCGAAGCTGGTAGCGCCGTTGGCCTGGAAGAGATAAGACAAAATGAGATGCTGTCTGAAGCACGTTTTTTCAGAGCCCTGTCTCACTTTTATCTGCTCAGAATCTTCGGTGAGTTTTACGATACTGCATCACAGTATGGGGTCGTTACAAGTACTAGCCCCATCAGCAACACGGATCCAATCACAAGAAGCACTGTGCAGCAAACCTACGATGCTATTGTTGCGGATTTGGAGTATGCGGTTACGAACGGAGGTTCGGGTAGAGAACATTTTTATGTATCGACGACTACTGCACAGGCTTTACTAGCAAAAGTTTATTTGTACAGTGGCGATTTTTCAAATGCAGCGAGTATGGCTGCTGCTGTTATTAACAATTTTAGTGATACGTATGACTTAGAGGCTTCTTATAGTGATATTTTCGCAAACCGTTGGGAAAGCCCCGAAGTACTGTTCGCACCCTTTGTGGATGGATTTAATGAGGGTTCTGCTTCTACTGATGTTCAGTTCCGGTCGTCAACTATGCCATCTTTTCTATTTACATCATTAGCTGATGAATCAGATGGTGCAGTAGATGGGACTTTTGACTTTTTCGGTTTTCCTGACGCTGGATATGATTCCCGTTATCTGTACACCTATAGTGCATTTACACGGGGATCTAATTCCAATGGTAAATATCCCTATGCAACCTTCTCACAAAATTCAGATGCCGGTAATACGTATTACTACATACGAATGGCAGAGGTGTACTTAATATATGCCGAAGCTGAAGCAAGGCGTGCTGGTGGTGATCTCAATGCTGCCTTAACTAGACTCAATGATATCAGGAATAGAGCGGGAATGCCTGTGCGGACACTAGTGGATCAAGCGACTCTTTTAGATGATATCAGAACTGAAAAGGTGCTTGAACTCTCTACAGAAAATGGGGAAGACTATTACGATCTTATTCGTTATCATCGATTGGGAGATTTAGACACAAGCGTGTTTAAAGCTACTTTGACTGAAGACAAGCATATCTTCCCGATTCCGGCTTCTGCTCTGGCGGGAAACTCTTTATTGGTTCCTAATCCGAATCAATAAGGTTGCTTTTTTATCATGAATAGAATCAGAAAACTCAGTCCAAACCCTTCGGGAAAGGGGCTGAGTTTTTGTTTTTTTAATGGATCGTACACCTCTGGAGATGGTTGATCTTCATTAACCAGATTAACCAGCCAAACACACATCAAATCCTAGTTTTAAAGAAATAAAGCTTATAAAAATGAAGAAGACATTTATCATATTCCATGTTTTGCTACCCTTTCTTTCAATGGCGCAAATATCCTTTGAAAAAGGAGACTGGGCGAGCGTGTTGGCAAAAGCCAAACAGGAAAACAAAATGGTGTTTGTGGATTTTTACACCACTTGGTGTGCTCCATGCAAAGTAATGGATAGAGATGTCTTTCCATTAACCGAAGTAGGGGACCTGTACAATAAGAATTTCATCAACTATAAGATAGATGCAGAAAAGGGTGAGGGAATTGCGCTGGCCGAAAAGTACAACGTAAAAGCCTATCCAACTTATATTTTCACTGATTCAGAAGGCAATTTCTTGCATCAGGTAATAGGGGCCTTTTCAGCGGGTGAGTTCATCAATCATGGAAAGACGGCTTTGGATCCTTCTAAGCAGTTAGTCAATTTGGTTGAGTCTGATGAGACCGTAACGCCAGAGTCTCTCAGAAAATTGAGCAGTGAAAGATTACCTTATACTGAAAAGTACGAGGGATACATTAGTGGATTGTCTAAAAAGAAGCTGTATACTGAGGAGACTTTCGACCTAATGGTTGAGTTGGGAGGAAGATTGCCTGAAGGGTTTACCTACGAGTTGATTAAGAACAATAAAGCAACTTTTGAAAATGTAGTAGGCGCTGATAAAATAAAACGATATTTCTACCGAAAAATTTTAAATAAGGCCTACGCCTTCAAGAATAAAAACGAATCCTATCAACCAGTATTGGATGAAGCAGCAGTTCTTGGATATGATTTCGTTGATAACATAGATCAGCGTGTGAAATTGGGTGATTACCTCTATAAGGATGACAGGGATTTTGATGGTTTTCTGATTGCTGCCAAGAAATATCTGGATCAGTATGGTGTGGGTGACAGCTCTCTTAAGTTTGCAGTATTTGTAGAGTGTAACAAATTTTTCTGGTTGAATGAAGACCTGGATGCCTATTGCCTTGAATTAGTGGCTGAAATGGAAGCGGAAAATCACGAGAGGTTGTCTGATGTATATGCCTTTCTTGGAGGAAAATATAGTGATGCCAATCAATTGGATGTCGCTTTGGAATACATCAATAAGTCAAGAGCACTTGTCGCGAGTAAGGGCGGTGATACGGCTATGCATGACAATTCTGTCAAATACCTATCTGAACGACAAGAAATATTGGCCAAAGGTGATTGGACATTCAACGGCAAAGGATTCGACGCGTTCAATGGCATGGATTTTTCAATAACCTATCTCAGCATAACAGATGTAGGTGGATATGAAGAAACTGAAAAAATAAAGGTCGAGAATGGTCAATTTACCTTATCAGGCAATGTAAAAACACCATTACCAGCTGTTTGGCAAATTTTTGATGGAGAGGAAATCAAAGGCAAAGGTAGCCTTATTTTAGAACCAGGCACATTTCCAATCCAGTACAACGAAGACGGTTCGTTTGAAGTGCAAGACTGCACCTACAACTATTATGTCTTCAATGCCTGGAAAACCTGGCAAGGATATAAGGACGCGTTGAAGAAATTGCGTGAATTTAAGGTTGTGATGGGAGACACTGTTTCGAGAAAAGAGTATTTCGCGCTTTCTCAGGAAGTAAATAAAATCAAAGATGATTACCTCTTTTATACTTTCTCAGAAAATCCCGATCCACTGGTAAAGGCATTGGTATGTATGGAAGGCTTACTTTTCTATGATCAGGAAGGGGAGACAACTGGTTCAGAAAGGATGGTGCTACTCAAAGAAAAATTGCCGGACAATCCAGTGGTCAAAACCATGGAGTACTATGTGGAAAGAAATAAAAAATTGACTGCGATGCGGGAAAGTGTAGCTGAAGGTAAAGTAGTCAAAGATTTTACTGCCAACGACCATAATGGCAAAGAGTTCAAACTATCAAAAGTCCTAAAAAAGAACAACTATGTTTTAGTGGAGTTTTGGGCAAGCTGGTGCGGACCATGCAGGGGTGCTATGCCTCATCTGAAAGAGGCCTATGAAAAATACAAAGACCAGGGTTTTGAAATTGTGTCCTTCTCGATTGATCACAAACAAGCGGCATGGGACAAAGCCTACATCGAAGAAGAAATTCCCTGGATCGACGTATCCGACCTATTGGCAAGAAAGAGCCCGGTCGCAGAAATGTATGGAGTGACCGGAGTTCCAGCCAGTTACTTAGTGAACAAAAAGGGTGAAATATTGGGTGCAGAGATGCGAGGTGACAAGCTGGATGAGAAACTCAAAGAGGTTTTTGGAAAATGAAGATCTGGATGACCCAACTGTTAGTTTGTTTTGGATTTTGCGCACTATCACAAAACACCTCGGCCATCTTTAAGGCAAAAGCCAACGAACTGGAATTACCAGAGGTCACCAGAGAAGCGCCCGTAGCCTTGAATGCTGTGATTATGAACCAGGAGGATAAGACCTTTATTGTGGTGAAAATAGGGATCATGGAGAACTGGCACATTTACGGGTATGTGCCGCCAGGTGGTTATTTCATTCAGTCGAAATTAGATGTGAAAGCACCAGAGGGAGTATCCGCCAAATCTGTGCTAAAACCAAAGATGAAAGGTTATACTGCGGACCCTGGTATCCTGATTTATAAAGGAGACTTGGTGTTTGCCTTTGAACTGCATGGAGAGGTACAAGCCGGACAGGCTATCGAAGTGCGTCTGGACTATCAACCATGTGATCCTTACATCTGTTTACCACCAAATTATTTGGTAAAATCTTTATCAGTGAGCTAAACAACATGAACATGAGAAGAATTGTATTAATGGTCTTTGGTGTAATCACAACATTTTCGTTGTTAGCACAGACACCAATCAAGAAATCTAACATTAAAGTTCTATATGTGGGTCAGAACCCCGACAGGCACGATGGCTATACATTTGGAGGCAATCTCGAAGTTTGGAATGAAATCAAGAAAGAACGGGCCAAAGTATTCCATGAGTTTTTTCAAGAATACTTCCATGAAGTAACTCTGGTGTATGGCGAAGACTACAAGGAGTCTATGTCAGATTCTCATGATGTTACGGTCTTCGATGCACTTCCTCCCAGAATGGACGGAACTGAGGGTGAGTATCTTCAACTTTTTCCAAAAGGACCTGATTTTGTCAGTGAGGATTATGATGCTGCCACGGTGCTAATCGCTGGTGTGGGTGGGGCTATTACATGGAACAAAAAAATCAAGATTGATTGGTTATGTAATTGTTTGGACAGTGATGCCTTTTCAATCGACGAGGAACACACCATTTTCAATGCTCCTTATAAGGTTTCAATGGAAAAGCAAATGCGTAAACTTGCAGGTGGCGTGTATAGCTACTACAGTGGCAGGGATTTACCAGACTCCATTCCTATGTTGCGTATGCAAGAGGTTGACCATCTCGAAGGATATCCGCCCGGCATTGTTTCAAATCCCGGATTTGGTGATTCGCCCGATGCGGAGGTAATATCTGGCGGTCCTTCCATCAAATCATTTAAGGCGGTGGCTTTAGGGAGAAATGGTAACTTCTTTCAATGGGGATACCGGGCCGATCCGCGTCATTTGACTGAGGCAGGAAAGCTTGCTTTGATAAACACCATCCATTACATGAAAGATTTCAAAGGCCAAAAGCCTTTTATAAACAGGACCAATTCACATAGACTTGTGGCTTTGGATGAAGTGTTTAAGGCATCCGATGTTGGATATGAGAAAGAGCTAAAGTTATTCACACGATTGCATAATGATTACAATTCAGCAAGAGCGCGTGAGTTGGCCGGAAAGCCAAATCAGTGGGATGAATTTGCGCTGCAGCGTGAAACAACATTTCCTGACAGAGCAGCGCATTTGAAAAACGTTCCCAAACCTGTTCTTGAGAAATACTTGGATGATTGGAATGCATATGAGAATTATTATGAAGATAATATTGGCTATTTGAGTCTTTCTGAACTAAAAGAAGGACCCTACGGACATAAATATCAGGACATCATCATTGACCAGGAAATACAGCAACTAGGTATTGCCAATAATGATCTTGCATTGCTAGATAAATGTGTGGCTATGCTTGAGTCCAATGATCAACCAGATTTGGCGCAAAATATTTTGACTCGATACACAACAGAAGAATTTAGCACAGCAAAAGAATGGAATCGTTGGTTGAAAAAAAACCGGGACAAACTCTTTTTTACGGAAAGAGGTGGATACAAATGGATGATTGATCAAACAAAATAATATTAACAATGAAAAGAATATTAAATATCAGTTTCGTGGTGCTCTTAATAAGCACTGTGGTGTCATGTGCTAAAGAAGAAGGTGCATATAAAATTGTAGTAAATGGTGGAGAGAATTTCGAGCGGGGATCAGTGGTTTCATTATGGAGAACAGAAATTGTCGAATCTCCGGATCCCGTTGATATAATTGGTGAAATGGCATTTGATGAGGATGGAAAGGTTGTATTCGAGGGAACGACAAAAGAAGTATACAACATTGGAATAGCTATTGCATCAGCAGATGGGGAGCGAAACTTGGCTAAATTGGATTTCCCCTTAGAACCAGGAACTACAGAGATCTTATATTCTAGTTCCAGTGATTATAGTGTTAAGGGAGGAAAATATGTTTCGCAAGTAGTGAATTCGTGGAATGAGAACCCTGAATACAAAAAAGCCAAAAAGGAATTCCTTGCTTACAAGGTTACCAATTTCAAAGATTCCGTTCAACGAGCCACTTGGGGTCAGTTAATGTTGAAACTAAATGATGCAAAGTTTGTTTCGCAGGAAAAGATCGTAAATGAAGCTGATGACCCCCTTTTGAAATTGCTTGTATACGGAAGTGGGTATTTCGGAGATCCAAGAATCGACGTAAACGTTATTATAGAGAACTTGGTTGAAGAGGTAGGACCAGAACATCGCGAGTCTATGGCAGCCATGCTAGGCGTAAAATTTAGAAGAGAATCTTCTGAGGCTGGAGCCACGGTGGGTATTGGATCGGTAATTAAAGATTTTGCAGCTGAAGATTTATCAGGTAAAAAGTTTCAGTTGGCGGATGTTCTTCAAGATAATAAATATGTCTTGGTTGAATTTTGGGCATCATGGTGCGGACCATGTAGAGTAGAGATACCACACATGAAAAGGGCGTATAACCACTACAAAGACAAAGGTTTTGAAATCGTTTCTTTTACACTTGACGATAAAAGAGAGAGATGGGAAAAGGCATCAAAAGATGAAGGAATTCCTTGGGTGGATACCGGAGACCTATTGGCTTATACTAGCCCAGTTGCTAAGATGTATGGAGTTCGTGGAGTTCCAGCTAATTATTTGGTTGAAGCGGCTTCTGGTGAAATAGTAGCACGAGACCTTCGGCAAGAAAAGTTGGACAATAAGTTGGCAGAATTGTTCGACTAGGCCTCCAAAAGGCTCGCTTAAAACCGATCCATTATTTATGGATTATTGTGATTTGCCTACTAAAATGCAATACCAGCGTATTAAGAAAATCGTGTCATAAACTAAGCGTAAGATCAGATTTACTATTGATGAGCTTTTCTAAATAAAGCAAAGAACTACATGAAAAATATACTAATAGTTTGCCTTACGATTTTCGTTTGGTCATGTGAACAAACGCTGCAGCCTTATACTATATCTGGAACATCGATACAGAAAATCAGATCGACGAGGTTGTCCTACGATATGATATGGATACCACTGTCATCGTACGAGCCAAGGTCGTCAATGGACAATTTATATTGACGGGAGTTGCCGACTCGCCAAGGCTGGCAACCTTTATTTTGGTCCAAGAGAGGCTCTTCAGATGGTGTTGGAAAATGGCACATTTGAGGTAATCGCAAATGATGACTACAAATTCATAAAAGGTGGAGAGTTGAATGAGCTCCTTGATTTCTAAGCTTCGTGATCACGAAATGTCATGTAGTCCGAAACAAGATCTTAGAAATTCACGCTGGAGGGCAACTAACTCTTTAAAGAGAAACTGACAATACCTGTAGTGTGTCTTGATCCAAATAGCTCTAAGCCTTAGTTTAATGCACTTACATACATGCTGCGTGAACTTAAAGAAACTATCATCATCCAATAGGTACGGTTCAAACCAGTTGGTTAACCTTAATGCACTGATTAATTCATATCGATTTATGAGACAGATGCTTTTGGAGGATGATACGGTTTCAGGCCTGAACTGACTTAATTCAACGACAGTCATACTTTTTTGGGTTCCCCGTGTCAAATAAATAGATGTTTAAATCAAGCAAGAATTGATATGAGAAATTCACAAAGAGTTTTATTCACATTACTGCTTCTATTATATTCTATTTCTGGTAGTACTCAAATTTTTGAGCCTGTCAAGTGGTCATTTCTTGATTATCATAAAGAAGGAAATGAATATACTCTGGAATTCATAGCTAATATTGATGAAGGATGGGCAGTCTATTCTCAATACCTTGAAAGTGAGGATGGACCCATTGCAACCTCTTCCACGTATGAGGAAGGGGCTCATTTTGAATTAGTTGGGAAAGGCGAAGAAAATCCCAAAAATAGAGTAGAGGGATATGATGACTTGTTTAGCATGAATGTGGTTAAATACAAGAAGTCAATGGTTATTTCTCAACGTGTTCGAATTCTTGATTTTTCTAAACCGATAGCCGGTTACCTGACGTTCATGACCTGCAATGATGTCAGATGTCTTCCTCCAACAGATATTGATTTCAGCTTTCAATTAGAAGAGGTTGCTTCTAAAGCGGCACCTAATGAAACGTCGGGTTCAGAGGCGATAGAAGAAGAGGATAAAGAGGATACAGTAAATGAAGTAAAGGCTGAAGGAACAACTGAAGTGGCTACAACGGCAGAGGTTATCACCAATGATGACCGAGAAACTGGAGAAGCATTAGTTTCGGAAGAAAATCAACTATATGGAATACGTCAAGTAAGTGCTGCAGCAGAGAATTGTGATGGAGAATCAAGTTTATCTTCTGATAGTGGAAAGTCATACGCTAGCATCTTCATCCTTGGTATTTTAGGAGGTTTTTTAGCATTACTTACTCCATGTGTATTTCCGCTGATCCCTCTCACGGTGAGTTTTTTTACCAAGGGTAGTGAAAACAAGAAGAAAGGCTTCCGAAATGCCATCCTATATGGAAGCTTCATATTTTTAGTCTACCTATTGTTAAGTGTACCGTTTCATCTACTTGACTCGATCAATCCCGATATCTTAAATGAGATTTCGACCAATGTTTGGCTTAACATCGCCTTCTTTCTGATATTCTTATTTTTTGCCTTTTCTTTTTTTGGTTACTACGAAATTACCATGCCTGTTGGACTAACCAACAAAGTGAGTGCTGCAGAAGGCGTTGGAGGAATATTAGGGATATTTTTCATGGCGCTCACCTTGTCGTTGGTTTCATTTTCATGTACAGGACCTATTCTGGGATCTCTATTGGCGGGTGCACTTACATCTGATGGGGGAGCATGGCAGCTCACTGCTGGGATGAGTGGTTTTGGTTTAGCTCTTGCATTGCCATTTGCACTTTTTGCAATGTTTCCAGGTTGGATTAACAAACTACCAAAATCTGGAGGGTGGCTCAATACGGTTAAAGTTGTCCTTGGGTTCCTGGAGTTAGCTCTCGCAGTGAAATTCTTGTCTAATGCTGACCTTGTGCAGCACTGGGGAATTGTTCGATATGAATTGTTTATGATCGTTTGGATAGTCGTGGCAATCATGATTGCGCTCTACCTTTTTGGAATTATGAGGTTTCCGCATGATTCCAAATCAAGCAAAATTGCTATTGGGCAAAAAATACTAGGGTTTGTGGCTGTGATTACAACGATATATTTGGCTTTAGGGCTGCTTTACAATAAGGATACAAAGTCATTTAACTCACTTAAATTATTGAGTGGATTAGCCCCACCTGCTGGGTATAGTTGGATATACCCAAGTGATTGCCCAAACGGATTGAATTGCTTTAAAGATCTGGATGCGGGGTTAGAGTTCGCCAAGCAAAACGATAAACCAATTCTCTTAGATTTCACAGGGTATGCATGTGTTAACTGTAGAAAAATGGAAGAGCATGTATGGTCGGATCAAAGAATATTTAATTTGATCAACGAAGACTACGTCCTCATCTCTCTATATGTTGATGACAAAAAAGAACTTCCAAAAAAAGAACAAATAGAGGTAACTAGAATACAAGGCGGTAAAAGAAAACTTCGAAACTACGGGCACAAATGGTCTCATTTCCAAACACGGTTCTTCAATACTAATTCTCAGCCATTTTATGTTTTGCTCAACCCTGACGGAACTCAAATGCTGAATAATCCGGTAGGGTACACGCCAAGTATTACTGAGTATGAATCGTTTTTGAAGTGTGGACTTCAAACTTCAGATCAACTATCCCTAAAATAGGAAGGATTAATCATAAATAACAAAACAACTAAATGTCGGTCAAAATGAATCTAAAAATGATAAAAGGAAAGCAATTCTTAATGGCTATGGTAATTCTTTTTGGAATTACACAAGTCTCTTATGCACAGCAAGAGAAATTCAAGAAGATACAAGAACTAGGAGGAATTGAAGAGTATTTGTACGAACCCAATGGACTGGAACTATTGCTCCTAAAGGATAATTCAGCACCCGTAGTTACAGTGCAAATTGTATATCGTGTAGGTTCAAAGCACGAAGTGTCTGGAAATACCGGATCTACCCATCTGTTGGAACACCTGATGTTCAAGGGGACAGAGAAATTTAATAAAAGGATAGGGACTTCAATTGATAAGCAACTAACAAGTATCGGGGCTTACATGAATGCAACAACTTGGAATGATCGAACCAACTATTTTGAGACCATACCAAGTGACAAAATAGAACTTGCTCTTGAAATTGAGGCAGATAGAATGCGGAATTCACTTTTATTGAAGGAAGATAAGGATGCAGAGATGACAGTGGTTCGCAATGAGTTTGAGCGAGGTGAGAACAATCCCAATTCCGTATTAAGTAAGGAAATATGGGCTACTGCTTACATGGCACATACCTATCATCATTCAACTATTGGTTGGAAGTCAGATATAGAAAAGATGCCAATCGAGGTATTAAGAAATTTTTACAACACCTACTATTGGCCAGATAATGCGACTCTTACTATTATAGGCGACTTTGATAAGAACGAACTATTCAGATACGTTGATAAGCATTTTGGCAAGATCTCAAAAGCACCTAACCCAATGCCACAGCCATACACCGAAGAACCAGAGCAATTTGGACCAAGGAGAGTTGTTATTAAGAAGCCAGGGCAGATAGGTGTGGTTAATGTGGCTTACAAAATTCCAGGTAGAATGCATGAGGACTTGCCTGCTCTTGCGGTATTAAGTGAAATCCTTGGATCAGGACCATCATCAATTCTAAACAGAGAGTTTGTTGACTCCGGATTGGGGATATATAGCTATGCAGATGCAAGCAGGTTTCAAGATGTAGGTTTGTTTATGGTTGGCGTTGGGATTAGTCCATCTACAAACCATGATAGTATTTATGTGAAAATTGGAGATGTTCTGCGAGGAGTTATTGAGAAAGGAGTAGAACAATCAGATGTGGAAAGAATAAAAAGCAGGTACCAAGCTCAATCAATTCTCGCCAGGGACGGTTCATCACAAATTGCAGCAGCTCTCACAGAAGCCATAGCTGGTGGTGATTGGCGAGATTATGTAACTGGAGTTCAAAGAATTAACAAGGTTACGTCCGAAGACGTTTTGAGAGTCGCTAAACAATACCTTTTAGAAGATCAAAGTACAACAGGATACTTTGTGCCGGTCTTACCCGGCAGCAATAATGGACAACAACAAAGCTTTTCGAATTATGTTGACCCTGAATTAGGTAAGTATTACTACAGACATCATGAGCTAGACGTTCACAACCCAGATGCCAGCAGTACAAAAAGTGACCAAGAAGAAGAAGCGAATAATTTTGAAAGAAAAGAAGTTGCTGGTATTGATGTTTTGTCTATAAAGACAGGAGCAAAAGGTCTTGTTTCCGTTACAGGTAGCTTTTCCATTGGCAGTTTCTATAATGCAGATGCGAACGTAACGATTCCAGAATTGACCACAGATATGCTTAGTAGAGGGACAACTAAGAATGATAAGATCCAATTTGCTGAAAAGCTTCAAAAGTTAGGAGTTACCATTGACGTTTTTCCTGGGATAAATACCATTAATTTTGGGTTTAAGTGTTTGTCACAAGATGTGAATGAAGTTTTTGGTTTGTTGGCCGAAGAGCTAAGATTCCCATTATTTGATGAAAAGGAATTTGATTTACTTAAAAACCAAAAACTTAATTCAGTTAAACAAACACTTGAAAGTCCCGGAACCCGAGGTAATATTGCGCTGAGCCAGGCTATTTACCCCAAAGACCACCCTAACTATTACAATACTGTAGAGGAGTCGGTAAAGGACATTGAAGAGGTTACGGTAGATGACCTTAAATCATTTCATAAGAAATATTTTGGGCTTGTAGATATCCATATTGTGATTGCCGGAGATGTCAATACCAGTGATATTCATGAAGCAATCAAGGCATCATTCAAAGGCTGGAAAGGCGGAATTGAGGGGAACATTTCTTATTCAGAACCTAGCCCGACTAAAGGCCAAGTCAAAGTAATTGGTATTCCGTTAAAACCTAGTGCAGAATTATATATAGGTCAGTATACCGGGTTAAAGAGAATAGACCCCGATTATCTCCCTTTCTATCTTGGGAATGCTGTGCTAGGCAGCGGGTTTTCGGGCAGATTGATGAGGACAGTTCGTGATGAAAGTGGGCTAACATATAATATCTCATCATATCACGATGGACATAAGATAAGCGGCGGTCATTGGGCTGTGAATGCGTCCTTCAATCCCGACTTGTTTCAAGAAGGATTGGATGTGACGATGAACCAACTTGAAAAATGGGCAAAAGAAGGAATCACTCAAGAGGAGCATGATAGGATTAAATCCAATATAACAGGATCATTCAAAGTAGGTTTAGCTACCACAAGAGGCTTATCAAATGCTCTTTTGAATTTTATAGAGCTTGGCTATGAACCAGAATACATCTATCAATTTTCAAAGGATATTGAAGCGATAGCGTTGAAACAAACCAACGATGCTATCAATAAATATATAGATGTGAACAATTTAATTGTTATAAAATCCGGATCGCTTAACCCTGACGGATCGCCAATGAAGAAGTAAGGTGTTCTTTTGATTAATTGGTTTTATGGGGGTGAAGCACTCACCCCCTCAATTTCTATGTAAGTAAATATGGCACAAGAAAGAATTCAGATTCTTACTATTGGTTCCGGACCTGCAGGGTACACTGCTGTAAACTATGCCTCAAGGGCTGGCTTAAAACCAGTACTTTATACTGGTGGAGAACCCGGAGGTCGGTTGACAACAACCAACGATGTGGAAAACTATCCGGGATATCCAAAAGGAATTAGTGGACCAGAAATGATGGTTGATTTTCCAAAACAAGCTGAGCGTTTTGGTACGAATATTCGATACGGAGTAGTCACTTCGGTTGACTTCATCTCATACCCTTTGAAAGCTACGATTGATGAAGAAAAGGAGATCATTGCTGATGCAGTAATTATTTCAACAGGAGCCAAAGCAAAAATATTTGGGTATCCCCTCAATGTAGATAAGTTGAAAGAAAAATACTTTGACAAAGTTTGTCATCTCTTTCAAAGATTTTAGTGTCTTACATATAACTCATTCAGCAATGAAAGCATTCATCGTTAGTATTACAAAAGAATTAATAGGAGCTTATAACTATAACGAAGTAGATATTGACCTGATTGCTACTCATCTTGGGGTCAAAAGCGATATCATAAAGATCTATTATCAGACTATCGAAGATATCAAACGAGAACTATAAGTTCTGAATCACTGGGATGAAAGAATTTTTCCCAAAAAAGGTTTTTCAACAGCCTGTCACGCAGGAGGTCGCGGGTTCGAGTCCCGTCCGGACCGCACAAAAGAGCCGAAAGGCTCTTTTTTTGTTAGAATGAAT
>JANQEC010000071.1 GCA_028278585.1 Cyclobacteriaceae bacterium
TTACGCCAAAATGCTTGGCATGGAAGACATAGCGCTAATTATTCACAAGAATCTTGAAGAAGAGAAAAAGACAGATCAAGCGCTTGCCAATCTTGCTGAAGAAGTAGTAAATGCAAAAGCCATAGGATAAGCAGTGATCACAAGAAATGGATCCTCCTGAGAAAATCTCTGGATTTTCGTTTCAGAAGGTTCACACCAAATATCACCAAACAATCCTATCCTTTTCTGGTTGTATCAATATGAGACAGCTAGTTATTATCATTCTCTTCTTTCTTGCATTAAGCTCAGATGCTCAATCCTTGTTTGAAGTCCGAAAGAATTTTCATGACGCAGTACTTGAGTCTAAACGCACAAGAGAATTTCATGAATATCTTAAGAACAGCGACCTCACCACACCTACAATAAATGCTTATCGGGCAGCCTCAGAAGCAATGATGGCGCGAGTCGTGTGGAATCCGGTCTCGAAGTTTGCCCAAGTATTGAAATACGCTGACATGATGGAAGAAGCCGTGAAGTCAGATGAGGACAACATTGAAATTAGATTTCTCAGGTTATCCATCGAATATAACATTCCAAAATTCCTGGGAATGAGTAAGCATCTTAAGGAAGATACAGATATTATTGTGCAGAACCTAAGCGATGTTCAGAACATGGATCTCGACCCATCGCAAGGCAGGTACATTCTTTCATTTTTGGAGACAACAAAACTCTGCACTAGTCAAGAAATGTTAGCAATGAGGCGAAGCTTGAATCCAGATACATCGATATAATCTACTTTGATCAGGTCTTCTCAATTTCCTTCAAAGTATGAATTGTAGTAGTCGAACAATAGCGACACATCCCTGTTTTTCTTAAGCTTCAAGTTGTTGTTATCCACATATTTCTTCATATCATCAATCTTATCCTCCAACAAGGAATAAATTGAATTGTTGCTTCTGATCCGGGTGAACTGCTTAAAACCGGTTGTATAATAAAGGTCTGTATCCAAAAAAAGTTTTTCCTGACCTCCAATGCCCGGATCAAGGGCTCCTTCACCGATAGTTTTAAATCCAATGGAATATCCCTCCAACAAAGTATAGCGACCATTGCTAAGAACCTTCATGTATTTGGTTTCATTTTCTCCTTTTATCTTATCCGCATTAACTTTAATAATACGTACCCCATTCACAAGGACGGCTCTTACCTTGCTTTCATTCAACCTTCTGGGTTTGTTTTGTACTTTAATTTCTATCAGTTTCCTCACGAGGTTGATCCTTCCGCTTGTGTGCAACATTTCATAGTCATTTGTGACGATAATGAGATGGTCCCAATTTTCATCCAGGTAAAATGACCTGCTGGTTATAGCATAGGGCGAAGAGATTGAATGGATCCTATCAACATGGTCTGCTTCCATGGAAGCAATTCTTGCTAAATCAATTTGTGATTGTCCTGGAAGAGCATACATAATTCCCAGGTATACGATGACATGAAGAAAAAATTTCATCCTAACCTTAAACAATTGAGCACGAATGAAACACATGCTCAAACAATAGAATTGTAAAAAAAACTTATGCTTTTAACGAAATATCCCATTTAAGAAGTCAGGTAAATTCGTAAGGTACGATATTTTAAAAAGCAGTAGGTGATTAAAGTTCGTCTCCTGATGGCAGAGTGAATTTAAAAGTACTCCCCCCTCCCTCCTCACTTTCTACACAAACAGTTCCATTGTTCTTTTCTACAAATTCCTTGACTAACATCAATCCAATCCCCGTGCCTATCTCATTTTTGGTTCCAGCAGTGGTATAACCCTCTTTATCAAATAATTTATTGAGGTTTTCTTTACTGATTCCGACACCATTATCCATAATACTATACTCTATCAGCCCTCCGGAGTTTTTACTGACCACTTCAATTTTTCCTCCACTCTTTGAGAATTTTATTGCATTCGAGACCAGGTTTCGTACGATGACTTTCGTCATATTTAGGTCGGCATTAACATATTCTGAATCAGGTAAGCCATTTTTCAGTGAAAGTTGCTTATGAACTGCCTGTGATTCAAATAGTTGGAAATTTTCCTCAACAATACTTCGCAGATTTATTTTTTCAGGATTAACGGTTAAGCCTTCAAGTTGGGACCTGGACCAGTTGAGAAGTTCATTCAGAAGATCTTTCACATCCGAAAGCTTTCGTGCCAGACTACTGCTTAATGACAGGAATTCTTTTTCGCTTAGTTGTCCTCTGTTTAAAATATCCAACAAAGAATAAAGCGAATCAAGTGGTCCACGAATGTCATGCGAAATGATTGAGAACAATCGATCTTTAATGTGATTTAGTTGAGTTAGTTCCTCATTCTGCTTTTTTACATCTGCGGTTCTGATTGCAACAAGTTCCTTCAGTTTTCTATTTCTATCTTTAAGCAGTCTCACTCTGGCCCGATACCATGAAAACGCACCAACAGCCAGCACCATAAAGGAGACAAAATAGAACCAGCGTGTCTCATAGAAGTATGCCTGCTGACAAAACCCCAGTTCTACCGGTTCTTCATTCCATACACCATCACTATTTGATGCCAACACCTGGAACGTGTACTCACCTGGTGGAAGATCATTGTAATAAGCAATTTGACGATTACCTACATCTACCCAGTCATCATCGAAATTTTTGAGCCTGTACCTAAACTTGATTTTTTCCGGGGAATAAAAATTTAATCCGGTGTAGTGAAATTCATAGTAACGAGTCCCGGGACCGAATTCGATTTTATCATAATTCTCTAGTTCCAGTCCATCTTTCACAACGGACGTAATCTTGACTTCCGTTGGAACATCGCCAATTTTAAGTTCAGAGGGGTTGAGAACAGAAAGTCCTTTTAGAGTGGAAACCAGGATGTTTCCATTTGAGTGTATGTCCGATATGGAAACACCCGTAACCTGGTCGGATCTCATTCCTTCTGACTTGTTTAACAACCTGATGTCCGCTATTGAATTACTGGTTCCGGCAAAAATCCTGTCGATCATTTCCGTCTCAATTCGTACAACACCTTTGTCGGTAAATAACCAATGGTATCCACCGACGATAATGGTTTGAAATACCGTATTGGAAGGAAGTCCATGTTCTCTTGTCACTGGTAGAAACTTCTCGCCATCATATCGACTAATACCGGAATTAGCGCTTATCCATAGATTACCATTCGGGTCTTCACTCAACCCGAAAATAATGTTACTACCCAGTTTAGATTCTCCAAAACCCTTAAAACGATCGTTCTCAAATAAAAACAGACCTCCTCCATTGGTACCAACCCAAATCCTGTTTTGTCTGTCAACCAATAGTGAGAGAATGAATTCGTTGTCCAACCCATCATTTAACCCAAAGGACCGAAAACGGTTGGTCGAAGGGTCAAACATATTGAGGCCTTTTGCAGTCGCAACCCAAAGCCTTCCACTCCTGTCCTTTGAAAGTCTTCTTACCCGGTTGCTGGATAGTCCATTTGCAGTGGTGAAGCTTTTTTTAATTCTGCCATTGGCATAGCTGATTAATCCTCCCGATGTACCAATCCATAAACTACCATCAGGTTCCACCAGAATATCTTTGATCGTGTTGATTGAAGGATTATTTCCTAAACGAATCGACCGAATCCCGTCTTGTTCTACATATGACAATCCGTCATCTGTGCCTATCCAAATCCTGGCACCATCTGAGCGAGTTACATATACCAATTCATCATTAAGTCCCTCTTGCATACCATAGTTGATGAATTTTCCATCTTTTAGTCGGTTCAAGCCTCCCCGATAGGTTCCCACCCAAAGCAAACCAACCTGGTCTTCATGTAAGGCCTGGACCGTATTATCAGATAATCCTGTTGTTTGGGTCAAGGTTTCGAATTTGTCATCTATCAATCTTGTCAATCCACCATCCGTACCCAACCAAAGGGTACCTCTTGAATCTTCCAGAATTTCATTAATGTAGTTGTGAGGCAAACCGTCTTTTGTAGTGTATGACTTAAACGATCCCTCACTTGACAAGAAGGTTAAACCTCCCTCGGAACCGATGATTAGTCGTTCTTGACTATCGCAGTGAATGGACCTTATTGAGTTGTTGATCAAGCCATGATCACTGGTAAATTGCTTTGCTGTATCCTTAGTATATTGAAATAATCCAAGGCCAGAGGTTCCAATCCAAACATTATTAGCCTGATCAACCTCCACACAATAAACAAATGCCCGAGAAAGCAATGGATGATCAAGTTTTTGCAACTTTTTACCATTTACAAATGCCATACCACTTCGAGTCCCTATCCATATTGTTCCTTCCCTATCTTCTTCTATGGCTGTAATTGAAGCGTTGATGAGGTCTTCATCTATTTCTAAAAATGTAAAACTGCCTTCCTTATAGTTTATCAGTTTACCATCGTCTGACCCTATCCACAAACCTCCATTTCTATCTTCCAGTAAAGACCTTATTCCATTTATGTCCGTGAGTTCGGGAAACTCCCTGAAATTGGTTCCATCAAACCTCAGAAGTCCGCCATATGTGGCAATCCACATATAGCCGTCTTGCGTCCTTTCTAAATCCAGAATACTATTGTTAATCAGTCCATTATCTGTTGTCCAGCCATCTATGATGTATTGAGTTAAAAGCTTGTTGGGGTTTAAACCACTTCTTTGCTGCTCAACTGACGCATTTGTGTTAGAAAAAAACAAACACGCACAGATACAATAAAATATTCGTATGAATTGGATATGGTTTATCAATAATTTCAAGAGGCCTTTCATCGCAACCAACAAAAAATGTAATAAAGCAATTGGAACAAAGAGTAATGAGTTGTACACCTCAAAAATATCAGTCTATTCTTTAAAATAAATAGCAAAGGTGGATCCTTTACCTGGTTTACTTTTTACTTCTATCTTTCCATTCATAGCCTCTATTTGATTCTTCGTTATGTACAAACCAAATCCTCGGGAATCTTTATTGGTATGAAATGTTTCGTACATCCGGAAAAGTTTGTCAGCATTTTTTTCCAGATCAATCCCTATTCCATTATCAGAGATCTCCAATACTGTGAAGCCATACTCCTTTTTTGCGTTAATCCAAATATGAGGAATCGTTCCCGGCGTTTGATATTTGATGGCATTGCTGATGAGATTAAGTAAAATACTGTCTAAATAGGCGGGTATTACCTTCACTTCAAGGCTTGACGGGATCTCAATTGATATTTCAATTGCATTTTGAATGATATCTCCACTTAAAACCTTCAACGTATTCGTAACCTCTTTTTCCAGGTTACGTCGCTCAAGTGGCTTATTTAAATTTTGATTGATTGTGATAATTTCGTTCAGATTTTGGATGGTTTCTTCTAGCTTGAGCGTACTCGTCTTCAACATATCGTATAGTTTGGCCTCTTTTACCTTATTTTTTTTATCATCCATAAGGTGCACGATTGAACTTAAGTTGGCACTATGAGAACGGATATTATGCGAAATAATGTGTGCGAAATTTTGTAGCTTCTTGTTTTGATCTTCAGTTACTTTCAGGAGATTTTTTAGTTCTCTTTGCTTCTCCAACTTGCCGGTAACATCCCGAAGGATTCCATGATGAAAGGCTATGTTCCCATTCTCATCGTATTCATAGTAGCTATGATCCTCTACCCAGATCTTTGAACCATCTTTACGTTTCAAGGGGTACTGATCTTCTTCGTGTGCAGCCATTATTTTACGGTCTTCAATTTTAAAATACAGCTGCGTTTTTATATCAATTGCAAGTAGATCTTCTACTGAATCATATCCGAGCATTTCAACTAAAGCAGAATTCACATCCACAAACTTCCCATCCGGGGTACTCTTGTAAATGCCATCAAGTGAATTTTCAAAAAGTGTTCGGTACTTCCTGCCGCTCTCAAGCAATTTCATCTCAGCATTCTTTGTTTCCGTAATGTCCCGAACATAAATCCTGAGATGAGGCTCATCATTTATCGTGAGGGAGGATACATGAGCTTCAGCAGTAAAAATTGAATTATCTGATTTAACCAAACGAACATTAGGTATAAAAAACTGCATTCCTTTACTCGCAGATTTACGGGCCTCTTCGATAATTTCCTTGTCCTCTGGAAAAACAAGTACAAACGGGGGCTTTCCTGATATCTCTTCTTCCGTTTTATATCCAAACAGGTTGAGAAACGTCCTGTTTACCTTAACAATCTTCTTAAAGTCATGAATGAATATTGCATAAGGAGAATATTCAAAAAGATTTTCGAATTGCTCTTTTTGAGCTATAAGAGGAGGTTTGGCTGCTGGCATCTCTATAAATATAACTTATAAATGAATGAGACGGAAGTAGATTCTTGATTGGTTTGGGCTCCAATCCAACGCATCGAGAGCCGCTAAAAAATTAATTATAACGCTTAAAAAATGAACAAAATGAGGTTAATTGAAAAATTACTTATGTGAGTGTCGTAGGCTATTATTGCCATTTGTTTCCCGTTTTGAACACATATTAAAATGAACATTTCCTCCAAGCTTCCCTCCTCTGGTCAAACCATTTTCTCAGTAATGTCAGCTCTTGCAACTGAACATAAAGCCATAAATCTTGGTCAGGGATTTCCTGATTTTGACAGTGATCCGGTCTTGCGGGAGCTGATCACCAAACACCTGAATGAAGGAAAAAATCAGTATTGCCCGATGCCTGGGTTGCTGGCCTTAAGGCAAACGTTGAGTGAAAAAATTGAACGCTGTTATGGCACCAGGATAGACCCGGCCACTGAGCTCTGTGTGACTGCCGGTGCAACACAAGCCCTTTTTACAGCAATAAATGCCTTTGTTCATAAAGGTGATGAAGTAATCATCCTTGAGCCCGCCTATGACTGCTATAAGCCGGAAGTTTTGATTGCCGGAGGTGTACCCAGGCCTTATAGCATGGTCTACCCGGATTATGCAATTGATTGGAATAAAATTGCTGATATGGTGAATGATAAAACACGAATGATTATCGTCAATACACCTCACAACCCAAGCGGCACACTGCTTCATCAAGACGATATGCTCGCTTTGGAACAAATAGTTAAAGGGAAGAATATTGTGGTTTTGAGCGATGAGGTATATGAGCACCTGATCTATGACAAACAAGAACATCAAAGCGTCATGCGGTTTCCAACCTTATTCGAACAGAGTATTGCTGTGTTTTCATTTGGTAAGACACTTCATACTACAGGCTGGAAAATGGGTTATGTAGTTGGTCCTGAATTACTGATAAATGAGTTTAAAAATATACATCAATGGAATGTTTTTTGCGTCAATTCGTTTCTTCAATTTGCCATTGCAGACTACTTAAAAGATCCCTCCACCTATGAGCAACTTCCTGCTTTTTTTGAAGAGAAAAGAGATCGCCTTACTAAGCTATTAGCTGATGTGCCGTTGAAGCCACTCTTGTCGAAAGGGACCTACTTTCAGCTTTATAATTACGAAGAAGTGAGCAACGAGGATGATGTTTCTTTTGCTAAGTATCTGACGAAAGAAATTGGTGTGGCTGCAATACCTATGTCGCCTTTTTATTCTGACCCGATCTCAGATAAAACGGTAAGGCTTTGTTTCGCTAAAAAAAATGAAACCATGGAAGCAGCAGCTGAGCGCCTGGCTAAACTGGCCAAGACCTGATCCTGTTGCAGAGCTAGAACCTCATCCCTATATGAATCCCTAGATCGATTGGATTGGTATCGAGCTCTACGTCCTTGTCGCCATCGTCTTCCGGGTCATTCAAGATCTTCGCAACAAACTGGGAATAGGTCATTGAAAATAAAAACTGTACATACATTTTGCCTTCCAGGAAATCTCGTCTTGCTCCACCATGAATTCCTATTCCAAAACTATTTTGGATCTCCAAATCAAGTGGTGTCAGTTCATTTGGATGAGAGGGCCATTGATCCTGTGGGATATTTAAAAGGTGCAGCTCCGAGAGTAGATTTACTTCCTTACCATAAAAGACAACTCCTGTGTGTCCTCCAAAAATTCCCCGCCAGGATCCTAAATCAAACAATAGATCGTAATTGATAAATAAAGGGATGAAATTGAAATCGTCAGAAGAATAGTTTTTAAAACCATCGGTATAGTCCTCCTTGTTTTCATATGTATAATTGGCATACCCGACACTTACCGACAATTCAGAGCCTGAATTAATTCGCCTACCGAATTTTATCATATAGCTCGGAGAATTGGAAAAGCGTGTTCTAACTACTTTCCGGGCACCTCTTATCAATTCAATCTCCCCAAGCGGATTGCTGTAACTAACTCCTCCTGAGATAAAAAACGGGTTTGCTCCTGATTCCTGGCCAAAAAGTGAATAATGACAGAAAAGGCAACAGCTGATAACAACTAGTTTTCTCATTCTTTTGTGAAACGGATTTTGATTTGGATCATTTACAGGCAAAAAACAATCCAAATTATGCCAGAACCCTAGGTTCTTACGCTTTTTTCTTTAGAAAAAATGCAAAGAGTGGAAAATCACTAATCGATGATTTTCGAAATTCCGCCGATTCAAAAAGTGGTGTAGCCGAAAACATTTTCAAATGATAATGTCTCCGACTACATTCACTGAACAACAAAACCAAACTCGTCATGATATTTCACATGGATCTAAAACAGAGAAGATTTTTTATCAAAAGCATGTTTATTAGCGCTACATTGATTGGAATTTCAATGGTAGCTGTTTCAATTCTGTGATCGTAAGGGTTAATCTCCAATTTTTGCTCTTTCCAACCAGAAATTGATCCAACCTTTTCCCCAATCAGGATAAAGCTCGTTTGAAGGTTTATTTGCTTCGTATTTAGCCTTTGCAATTTCCAGCATTTGACCTCCTGCAAGTATGTACCCTGCATCCTGGTTCCTCAAACCATCACTAATAAGGCTTGTTCCCGACAATAAATAGATTCTAGGGTTCTCCATATCAAGCTTGATCGCCCTGGATAATGCGTCACTATCCAGGTTTGAATACTTCATCCCATTTTCACGATCTCCTTGTGACCAAAATCCGCCCGCTCGCAGACCGTAAATAAGTGATTGCAGCACGTGCACATCTGATTGCTCTTTTTCTGATAAGCCGTCCATAGCAATCACCTCGTCCAAATAGTACTGTGCAGAGTCATAATACACAGGTGGATTTTCTGATATTCTCCCCGTTTGGGAGTACACGAAAGAAGTCCAATAAGCTGGAATCCATGTTTTACTCTTGTTATTGGCCTCCTTGAAAAGAGGAATCGAAGCAATCATTCCGGTTATGTCGTTTGCTTCCTGGAATGCCTGAATTGCTTCAGAAAGCTTTTTATCACTGGATTTTTGAGAAAAACCAACAAAGCACGAAATCAGTAAAAAAAGAAGAAAAAACTTTTTCATAGTCTTAAAATTTTGAGAGTGAATGAATATATTACTCATACAAATATAAAAGTAATTATTTATTTGTTTTATATTTGTATGATTAATACGAGAAAAATGAAAGGAACATTTTTAGGAGAGCTGGAGGAATTGATCCTTTTAACAGCCGCTGCATTGAATGAAAATGCATATGGAGTAGCCATTGTTGCCGAGATTAAAAACACGACTGGAAGAGAAGTGAATATCGGGGCAATACATACTGTGCTCAGAAGATTAGAAACCAAGGGATTCTTAAAATCCCGATTGGGCGGTGCTACTACCGAACGTGGTGGCAGAAGGAAAAGGATCTATTCCCCTACTCACGCTGGTCAAGCTACTTTGGATCAGGCGTATGAGATGAGAACATCTTTGTACAAGCGAATTCGACCGTCCATGTCATGAAAAAACACCCGCCAAGATGGCCCAGTAATTTTCTTAGATGGTTCTGCAATCCTGATTTTCTGGAAGAGATTGAGGGTGATCTTCATGAGATCTTTCATGAGAAAAGAACAGCTAAGAACCTTGAATTCGCCAGGCGAACATTCATCCTGGACGTTCTTAAATTCTTCAGGTGGTCAAACTTTAAAAAATTCAGAATCATGAAACACTCAATAAACAACGGACTTTGGAAGCATAATGTAAAAATTACTTTTCGTGTCTTTAAGAAAAATGCACTCTTCACTGGAATCAATATCTCCGGACTGGTTCTGGGTATATGTGCCTTTACCGTCTTATTCTTATACTATATCCAGGAAACCAGCTATGATAAGATCTTTCCTGAACACGAGCGTATATTCAGGGTCGGAGTTGACCTTGTTGATGATGGTCAATTTACTGAATCGGCAAAAGCGGCAATCCCATTAAGAGGCATTCTGACAGAATCTATTTCGCAAGGTGCTGAATTCACACGCATGCTGCCATGGCCTGGATATGTGCAAAGGGACGTAAAAAATAAGTTCAAAGAGACACAATTCGTTTTTGCAGATCAAAACGTTTTTGAACTATTCCCTTTCGAGACGCTTAACGGATCCGTAATAAACGCTCTTGAAGCACCTATGCAAATTGTAATCACAAAAAAGAAAGCGATTCACTATTTTGGTGATAAAAATCCTGTTGGGGAAACTTTGATTTTTGAGGATGAACGTGGAAAGTTTGAATTTTCCATTGCTGCGGTGATTGAAAATCTGCCTGAAAACACACATTTTAACATTGACTTCATTGCTTCTTTTTCCAGCCTGACGCAAGTGGTCCCGTGGCACAACAACTGGTTCTATCCGAGCGCTTATTTATATGCAAAGCTTAACAAATCAGATCAAGTCAAAGAGGCACAAAAAACTGCTCAGGAAATTCTATTGCAAAACGGACATGAACGGTACCTGGAAGGGAATCCAAAGTTGGTCTTCCAATCTATAAAAGACATTCACTTGACCTCCGATCGTCAGGGGGAATGGAAATCAAACAACACACAGATCAATATTGAATTTTTCCTGGCGCTTGGAGCATTCATCCTTTTAATAGCTGTCATCAACTATGTAAATCTCACCACAGCCAACAGTCAACAGCGCTCAAGGGAAATTGGAATAAAAAAGGCAATGGGCTCTGAAAAGAGTCAACTCATTAAGCAGTTTTTTGTTGAGTCCCTGGTGACCATCAGCATTGCAATCGTTCTTTCGGTTATACTAATTGCAGTTTTGTGGAAACCTTTAATTAGTCAGCTACTGGATGGCATGGTGGCTTATACTATTCTTGTAAGCTACCAGGCCTTTCTGGTGGTTGTCGTTGGAACTTTTGCGCTCTCAGCAGTTGCCGGCACCTATCCTACACTGGCCACGATAAGGTTCAATCCTATTGATGTAATGAAAAACAACTTAAGCAAATACTTAAGTAACGGGAATCAACGAAAAATACTTGTCACCATCCAGTTTTCAATTTCCATGTGCTTGATCCTATTCACCATTCTTTTAATCAAACAATACAACTACCTACAAAACAAAAATGTAGGTTTCACCAAGGACTACCAGGTGGCTTTGAAATTACTTGATACCCATGATAAAACGAATTATAAAACCCTTAAAGAGGAGCTTGGTAAGCTACCATTCATTGAGAAGGTAGCTGTTTCTAATACTGTCATAGGTATGGGTGAAGGTTTTTATGGCTTTCCTGTCAGTTTTCCGGATCACCCGGACAAAATCGACTCTGAATGGTACACGTTAGGCGTTGATGAAGACTACCTGGATACCTATGACATCAAATTGGTGGATGGAAGGAATTTTGACCAATCCATTACAACCGATGAACGGCTGGCATTCATTATTAATGAAGCTGCCGCGAACTTTCTGAATTGGGACGGTGAAGCCGTTGGAAAAAATTTGGAGTTGACTGTTTACACAGGAAATGCAGATACAAGGAAAGGAAAAATCATTGGTGTTGTAGAAGATTTTAATTTCCAATCGTTGTATGAAACAGTAAAACCCCTGGTCATCTATGTTAACAAGCACCTATACTATACTGATTTTCTAAACATCAAGCTCAAGGCTGATAACTCAATTCTCACCCAGGTAAAATCGATCGAAAAAGTATATACGGAGTTTAATCCGAACAAGCCACTGGAATTGGTTTTTATTAATGATGAGATCAAACGGACCTACCAAAGAGAATTAGCAAGCAGTAAGATCATGACCACTTTCACGATTCTATCTATTTTGATCGCTGCTTTGGGGGTCTTTGGCCTGGCCACCTATACGCATAGAAGAAGGGCGAAAGAAATTGGGGTAAGGAAAGTAATGGGTGCCTCTCCAAAACACATTGCCACGGTTTTAACCAAAGAGTATTTCTACATCATCCTTGTTTCTTGCATTATTTCATGGCCCCTGGTTTACATTTTTTCTAATAGATGGTTGGCCAATTTTGCCTATTCAATCTCGTTCGGCCCATTCAACTATATCCTCGGTTTGGTCTTGGTAATAGTTATAGCTCTTGGGTCCAGCTTGTACCAGATCCTAAAATCCCTCAAGGTGAATCCTGTTGAACATTTGAGGGATGAGTAATTATTCAGAACGCAACGATTCTACCGGATTAACCCGTGTTGCTCTCAACGTGTGATAGCTTATTACCAGGAATGCTATCAATATTGCAAGGATGGCACTAACAAAAAATAGCCCAATTCCAATGTCAATCCTATAAGCGAAATTTGCCAGCCATTTGTTCATCAGCCAGATGGTGATAGGAACAGACAAAATAATAGAGATGAGCAATTGAATCGAAAAACCCTTCGCTAAGAGTTTAAACAAGGAGGTTGATGATGCTCCCATCACTTTTCTGATACCAATCTCTTTTACCTTGCTGTTGACTACCAGCATTGTCAATCCTAGCAACCCAAGGCTTGCAATAACAATAGAAAGAAAGGTCGCTACGCTTATCAATTTATTCATGCGTGCTTCACTTTCGTATTGCCCCTTGATCTGTTCATCAATAAATTCATAATTCCAGCCTTCATTCGGAAACGTGGCCTCCCACTCTTTTTTTAAAATCTCAGTTGCTTTTGTTAGGTTGGAACCAGTGTATGTAAATGCCAGCTTAGGGATGACACTGTCAACAAAATTGCCGTCAGAAACGCCCTCATATATTGGAAGAGGATTTTGAACAATGACCAGTGGTTCTACTTGTGTGTGAAGTGAGCTGAAATTAAAATCTTCTGTCACACCTATAATTTGATGCTCCCCAAAATCACTGCCTGGTAGCTTAGCACCAATGGGGTCATCCAAATTGAAAAAGGAGACAGCAGTTTCATTTAGAACTACAGATTGCCGTTGATCCAGTCCGTTTTCAAATTCAAAAGATCTTCCTTCTTTCATTTTGATACCAAAAGCATCGATGTATGCCGGATCTACAATCAAAATTCTGAATCTTCTGAATACATTCTTGTCATCCGTGTAAGCCAACGTCGCCCAACCACTGGTACCGAACATATGTGAGCCCATCGCGATATTTGTTATCTCAGGATACTTTTCCAGTTTGGCTTTTAAGAGCTCTCCATTCTCAAAACCAGATTTTATTCGCTCAGAAGTTCTTCTCAGGGATTGATCGGCATACATTCTTGTTGATATAACCGCCTCATAATCATAACCAAGGTCTTTGCTTTGCAGGAATTGAACTTGTTGCTTCATGATCAGGGTTGTACTGATGAGAAATACTGTTACCAGGAATTGTAGCACCACCAAACCTTTTCGTGTGGTAAGTTTCCCTTTGGACTGATTTCCTCCACGAAGGATGGCAATTGTGTTAAATCCTGACAAAACCAGGGCCGGGTAGGAACCAGCCACCAAACCAATAGCCAGGCCAATAGCCAGGTATACAA
>JANQEC010000089.1 GCA_028278585.1 Cyclobacteriaceae bacterium
CGATATGAAGTACCTTTTTGCCAACCGAAGCCTCGCTAGCGAGGATTTGCTCATCCTGCGGCTGAAGGAGATTATCCTGCTGCTGTTGAAATCGAAGAGTGCGCCGCAAGTACATAAGATCATGCATAACCTATTCTCACCGAGAGAGTTCAGCTTTCGCTCGGTGATTGAAGTACATCTCTTTAGTCCCTTGTCTGTGAAGGACCTGGCTGACCTAACCAACCACAGCCTGGCTTCATTCAAAAGAGAATTCAGGAAAGTATTTGACGACAGTCCCGCCAATTACATCAAGAACAGAAGGCTTGAACATGCTGCCGATCTACTGGCCAAAACCAGCGAACAAATAAGCCATATTGCTTTGGATTGCCAGTTCAACGACCTGGCCCATTTCTCCAATTCATTCAAGTCCAGGTACCAGGTTTCTCCGAGAGAATACCGATTGAGCCAAACACGCAACTAATCGAGCTTCTTCTAAAAGTTTGCCAGGCCCACGTGTCGTTTCATTGTGGTAACGAAATGAAATTGATATGAAGGAAAACAAAACAAATGGAAAGATTGTGAAGGCGTCTGAATGGTTTGCAAGTGGCACGCGCAAGGTCTATTCATTGACACACAAGGAAATCATTGATTTTTCAGAGCAACCCAGTCAACCGGAACACATACGAGTCTTCAGCAAGGTAAACAACCAGGAAAACAACAGCGCCAACTGGCTATCATTCCTACCGGGGTTTCCAGATGGCTCCTATGGATGGTCGCAAGTGGACCAGGAACTCACTAGCGCTGGACTCAGAAACCCACAACTTTTTGTCGAGTACATCGGGCAAGGTGACTCTGACAAACCCGAAAACCATGAATACAGTACGTATGAGCGATCGGACCTGGTGGAAGCTCAGTGGCAGGCACATGGTATCAAGGAAACTTTCCTGGTGACCTTTGATTATTCCTCGCTGGTAGCACTTGAGCTGTTGAGCAGGCAGGAAGAGCGCATGGTACTCAAAAACCAATTAAAGACACGAATCACCGGTGTTCTGATGATCAACGGAGGCCTGTTTGCAGATTCTCACTCGCATCCATTGATGACAACACCCTTGCTCAAAACTGCAATTGGGAAGATGGGTGCTCGTATGGCTGGAAAGAACAGGACCGTTTTTGATAGGATGTTGAAGGGTCTGTGGTCCAAAGAATATGGTGTCACCAAAGAGGAGTTGAAAGAGGTGTATGATGCTATTAGCAGGCGCAATGGCGCAGTGTTCATGAGCAACGCGGCTCGGTTCGTTGACGAGCATAAGCAAAACGCACAGCGCTGGAACCTTGCACGTCTTTATCATTCGCTCAGTTCGGACATCAACTTCTATGTGGTAGGAAGTATGGAGGATCCATTCGAGCACAAGCAGATTGACGCAGCAAAAGATCGGCTAGGTGCCCACGGGCTCGATATTCGGCAAATACCAGGAGGCCATATGGTCACCTCGGAGCAGCCGAAGCAACTCGCGAATATCATTTTTGAAACTTTCAACCAGTCAGAGTAGCAACAACCTACGCCTGGATGGACTCGCACCAGTGAGGAATTTCCGTGCTTATCTTATCATCAATCTACCTGTATATCTCTCCGAACCATCTACTACCCAAAACACGTAGATTCCGGGACGTAACTCTAAAGTAGAAATAGTGACTTGCGATCCAGATATTGGCACATTCTTCACCTCTATTCCTTGAGAATTGAAAATTCGTAAATAGGGGTTTGGGCTGGTTAGTTCCTTTGTGATAACGTTTACTTTTGATGGATGGGGTGCCGGGTTTGGATACACCAGTGTTGGAACCCGGGTTAAGTAAAAGGTACCGGTCACTTCTTCCAGTATGGATTGATCGTTGATGAAGTTAATGACTATCCGATGCGTATTGTTTCCCTGTATCGGGTCTTGATCTAACACCCGGATGTCTGGACTTAGTGGAAATTCGATCACCTCAACATCCGTAAACTGGTTGGAAACTTTCCTTTGAAAACTAACTTTTTCAACTCCATAGGTGGTCCCTAACCTGGCATGCAGGTAAATACCGGAATCCAGGTTCACTTCCTGGAAGAAAGAAAACAAAAAACAAGAAATGGCTTGTTGTGTGAAGTCCAAAGCCTGAGATGGAATTGACTCCTTACCATCTTCCAAAACCGGGATGATTGAAAATCGATTATCTCCTAACTCCTTTATGTCGGAGATAATTATAGCTGTATCGGTTGTTGATTGAAACAATTCGAGCTTTTCTATTCCGGGACTATAAACATCATAGTGAGCGGCACCATTAATGGACGCCCACTGCAATCGCAAAGAATCCCCACAAACAAATCCTGCAGAAACATTTGGGGGTCTTGAAATAGTAAATGGTTCTGTGGAGAACGTTTTTGATCCGGTAGAAATTCGGGCGATCGCTTCAGCATATACATCCGGTGGATCAGACCACCTCCAATATCCTTTTGTCAGATCCAGATCATCAGACAACACCAGCCAATTCGATCCACCGTCTAAGCTATATTCCAAAGATCCAGAGGTCTCAGACAAGGTACTTTTCCACCTAAAATAGGAGCCGGTTTCTCCATTGTAGGGCATGTTATCACTTGCGGTAGGGAAATCCCATTCCAGGACTTCTTCCACATCATAATGATAAGCTATATGGAAAGTTTGAGCGTTGATAACCTCATAACCGTGAACTTCGATTGTATAATCTGTCTCTTCCGGATTTGGAAGGGTGACTTGTTCAACATTGTTTAGTCGATCGATGGCCCGGGTTGCAGGCAAACCCAATTCAATTGACGATGGAGCTGTGCTCAATGTCCAGGGTAGCCATTCTTCAGAAGCTGAGCTAATTAATTTTAAATCCAAATCGTTGACCAATGCCTTAGCATTGCCAATTTCGGAAGGCATATCAGTCCAACAAATTGATAGTTTAAGGTTCACCGCATTTGATGGAATGGACAGATCAAACTGCTGAGTTTGCCCTTCTACAACAGAGCTACTTATAAACCAGTTGTTTTGAAGCATTTCCAGGCTCTTGAATGCATTAATATTTCCGTAACCAGTGATGTGATCAATTCCGGGCGCCCCCACATCCGCTGCACCATTAATTAATACAGCTTTCGTAAGGGCAGATGGCATGTTTTGTTCATAGGTATTTTCGTAAAATTCCTGGAGCAGAACAGAAACCCCGGAAACAAGAGCTGCTGAGTTGGAACTTCCAACTACACTGTACGAAACAACTTCCGGTTTGATGCGACCATCATAGGCCGGACCCCTTGACACGAATGCAATCTCATTACCGACTGTATCTACAGATCCCACAACCAACGAATTTTTGGCCATCTTGAAATTACCGGTCAGGTTTGCATGGCCAGGTAAATCCTTATAGACTCCATCGGTGCCTGACCCGGTTCCCTGGTTTCCACTGGAAAAAATATGAAGCAGATGGGTGTTGTTGAATGCACTTTGATCAAAAGCAGCAGCTTGTGCACCATAAAAGGATTCTATTTCTGTCCCGTAGGAGTGATTCTGTGTGTTGATATCCAGCTGGATATATTCACTGTCCTGATCTGGTAAAACATTGAGAAAATCAGATGAGGTTATATGTGCACTTTGTGCTACCCCTTTGCCTGTTACGAAGGAATTGCCCGCACCCGCGATTATTGTCGCCATTTCCGTCGCATGATTGTCCACAATTTCTGCACTCAGTGCTGTAGGTATATTCCTGTTGATCAAATCAATATCAGAAACATCGTATTGATTTTCCTGTATTGAAACGGTTTGAGTAGATCCATTTAGTGAAGGGAAGAGGTGATGAACTTTGTTGATCCTGTTAGGATTTAAATTCAGGTCAATTACACGGGATTCTACTTTGGGGTAGGCAGACTCGTTGGAAAGGTACGTGATGGACGGGTGCGCCGCCAGCTCAAGGACCTGTTCGTAGTTGCATTTGATCTGATAGATAGTGCGGTAATTTGAGATCAACGATACGTCGGGAAATTCTTTCCAATCAATGGGTTCTATGACCTGGACATAATATTGCTGTTGACTTTGCCCTCGTGGATTGATATTTAGTTTCCAGGAATTATTGAGCGGGTATGCTTCCTTATTTAAATGCAAAAATTCATTCATAGCCCTGATAATGACGAACTCCTCGTCAAGTCTTCTAACCAGCACATCTTCTGTAAGAAGATTCTTCGAGTGAATAAGAAAGTAATTCGAATTGATAGGTGGCGATTCCAGGAAATGCCTCCATTTGTTAGGAAAACTCTGTCCAACTAGCCCCTGGACCATTCCAGCACATAAAATGAATAATAAAACCCGACCCATGAGAATCAAAATAGGGAAAAGTCTGGTAACTCATTGCCAAATACAATATTCCACACTAAGACACAATCACTGATTATTTATTCTGAACAAAATTCATTTCAACCAATTTTATGTAAATAAAATTCTATAATAAAAGAATTATGTTCTGTTAAGTTGCTTTATGCAACAGTGTTTCATAATAAAATATGCTAATTCGGAATTATGAAAAGCATATATATTGGAGTACACATTAATTAACCAACATTATTATGTCTACATTTAAATCTACCTTACAGCGGGTATGTGCAATTGCATTAATAGCTGTTCTCACGTTCTCATGTTCCACAGATTCACAGGAAGTAGAGACCCCCGAAATTTCAGACGAAGTTCTTGTTAAGTTCCAGGATTTAGGATTCGATACAAGTGATATCGAGCTGCGTTCTGAGCGGAATCCTTTGACGGATGAAATGGAGCGATTCTATCAATTGGAAGGCGATATACGCATTCCGGAGGATCAATTCAGTAGTATGCTGAAAAGTGACATCTTCCACACAGGTGTAGTTGGTGAACAATACCGCACATCTAACCTGGTAAGTGGTCCTCGAACCATTCGTGTGATTGGGTACACGGGAGGCTCTTTCGCATTGGATAACACCATGCGTACAGCACTTCGATGGGCCATAGACAATTACAACGCGATTAGTATCAATCTCAACTTCACCTTGACATTTGGTACCAACTATCAACCCTATGATATAGTTGTATACAGAGTAAGTGGTGGTGGCGGTGGATCCGCTGGATTTCCTTCTGGTGGAAATCCTTATAAATTCGTTCAAATCCAAGACGGGACAAGCAGCTTTGGTACGAACACCACAGAGCATGTGATTACTCATGAAATTGGCCATTGCCTTGGACTACGTCACACAGATTATTTCAACAGGTCTCTTTCTTGTGGCAGAGGAGGAAATGAAGGAAGCGGAGGAGTAGGAGCGATACACGTTCCGGGTACTCCTACCGGGTTTGATGCTAACTCTGTGATGCTCTCTTGTTTTTCATCAAATGAAGACGGGGAGTTTGGCAACTTTGATGTAGTTGCTTTAGAATACCTCTACTAACTTTCTCATATGAACTAGTCTGAATGAAAAGCCCCTTTTAGGGGCTTTTTGCATTCCTATAAGCTTGCTTGCAGAATGATCGTAAACACAATGGACACCGATTCTTTCCTATTCATCTTTAAGTGATTCTACAGGATTGGAAGTAGCCACTCTTTTCGTCTGCAGGCCCACAATAATCATCGCGAGAATAAGAATGCAAGAACTCGCAAATACATACGTCCACCAGTTGAGGTTTATTCGATAAGCATATCCTTCCAGCCAACCCGACAGGATGAAGTAACTCACCGGAAAGGCAATAACAATGGCCGGGGCCAACATACTTATATAGCCGAATGATAAAAGCCGTAGAATGTTGAGTGCTGTGGCACCTAAGATCTTACGGATACCTATCTCCTTGGTCCGTCTTTCTGTGCTATAGGCTACCAGTGAGATCAACCCTAACAAAGAAATGGCAACAGAGACCACGGTGAAATACCATGAGAGCTTCTGGACCAATAACTCGCTTTTGTATTTTGAATTGTACAAGTCATCCATGAATTGGTACCAGAAAACGCGATTTGGATTGTATTCAAGGAATGTGTTTTCAAGTGATGCCAATGCCTCCTGGTTCATGCCAGGTTTTGATCGAGCCACTATCATCCAGCTTGCCCGCATCTGATTTCGAATAATTAAGGGCTTAATGGCACTATGGAGTGAAGCATTATGAAAGTCTTTGACCACTCCAACGATCTTACCTTTTTGATCCCAAAAAGTAACTGTTTTCCCGATTGGCTCCGTCAAGCCCATAAGTTGTTGGGCTGCTTCGTTTATGACGTAATTGTCGGTATCAGATTGAATTTCCCAATCAAAATTTCGGCCATCCCTCAACTCGATTTTCATTGTTGGGATAAAGTCCGGATTCGCATCCATGTGATAAAATTCCAATTCATCCGTGTCTTGTTTTCCTTCCCAGGAAACTCCCGAAGTTGCATGCCTAATGTCAATCAAAAGTTGATTAACCAACGTGACACTCTCAATTCCGGACCGGTTTAGTAAATCTGCTTTGTAGCTATGATAGTCGGCAACCGGATCCATATCGTAGGAGTAAGTCCGAATGAGGCCGCTTCGATCCAGCCCGATATTTTTGTTTTGTATGTAAATAACCTGTTGATATACGGTCAATGATCCTACGATCATAACCAATGTTATGGTGAACTGGAAAATGACCAGTGCTTTTCTGAAACCATTTTGGCTTTGGGGTAGGATGTTCCCGGATTTCAACAAGGAGGTGCTTTTGAGAGATGAAAGCAGGTACGAGGGATAGAAGCCTGTAAATACCCCATGTATGAATACAAAAACACCTATTAAATAAGCTACATCCTTAAATAGCCTGGTTGAATCAAAGTCCTTATTGGTAAGTTGTTGAAAATCAGGAAGCAAGTAAAATACGATGGCTAAAGCAATGACTGCCGATACTAGCGTCATCAATATTGACTCCAGTTGAAATTGGATTCTAATATCTCTTTTTGAGGCACCCAGGACTTTTCGAACCCCTGTTTCTTTTGCTCTTTTTGTGGTTCTGGCCGTGGTGAGATTCATGAAATTAATCGAGGCCAATAGCAGGACAAGAATTGCAGTAACTGAAAGTAAATGAATGTAATCGATACGCCCACCGGTGATCGTACCATTTTCATACCTGTTGTAGAGATACATGTCTTTAAACGACTGCAGAAAGATCTCACGCGTGTTCTGAAATTCTCCTACGCGATGCTGATTGATAGCTTCCTGCAATACGGAATTGGCTTGAGCTATTTCTATACCACTTTTAAGTTTCACAAAAAGTTGACTTGAGCTGTTTTTCCAGCTTTTAAGATTTGGCCTTTTTTTAACCCGGTTCGCAAAAGGCACGACAAATTCGAAATCAACCGTAGAATGTTTCGGTAAGTTCTTGTAAACACCTGCCAACTCAAATACTTCTCCCTCATCGTTTTCCATAAATGAGCCTATCACATTTTTTTTCTCCCAATCTTTCCCAAAGTAGACTTCCGCTACGCGCTTTGAAATAGCCAGGGCATTTGCATTGTCATACATTTTATCGACACTTCCCTTTAGAAAATCCACTTCGAATAATTCAAATACTTCAGGTGTAGCATCTATACCTGCCCATTCGATGATTTCCTCTCCAATTTGAAAAGCCATCCAATTGCCATTTGATAGCACGGTCGATGATTCAATAATTGGATATTTCGCATCAAGTACGGCTTTGAGCGGGAAGGGAGAATACCGATAGGTGTTGATTACACCATTGGTTTGAACTTCTTTATTCAGTACGTTGCAAACCCGATCCCCATCCTCAAGATGCGTATTGTATTGAAGTTCATCTGTAAGCCATAGGTAAATGAATAAGCAGCAGGCGATTGCAACAGAAAGTCCCGTTACATTCATTATCGTATATACCCTTTCTCTTTTGATTGCCCGGACGGAGGCCGTCAGTTGATTCTTGAATTTGCCGTAATAGTTGAGTTTGTTAGATCCTTCAAAATTTTTGATAATGCGCGGACGAATCAGTTTAAGTACTTCTAAGGTAAGTAGCCATTGGGATGGCCTCTTTTCAAGCCTCTCTAATAGATCACCCTCTATCTCTTCTAAATATTCTTGTTTGCAAAATGTGCGAAGTAGTTTAAGTTGCCACGTGATTCGATTCTTATTCATTGAATAGGATGTTGATTGATTAAGGCAGGGGTTTAATGAGCAGTTCCAAATCCCAATTTTCGTACCGCCTTCCAAAGGCCCATCCGTTGCTCCTGGGTTTCTTCCAATATGGTTATTCCGGTGTTGGTTAATTGGTAGTACCTTCTTCTTCGACCACCCCTTGAGGTAGTAGCCTCACCAAATTCTGAGATTAAATAATTTTTTTCCTCTAGTCTTTTCAATACCGTTTGAAGCGCGCCAATACTTACTGTTCTGTTCATACGTGTTTCAATCTCTTCGATGACAGCAAAGCCGTACGCCTCATTCCCCAGAAGTGCTACTGTCAACATAACGATCTCCTCAAACTCGCCTAAATGATGTTTCCCCATGCTTTTCCTTTATACCTTAAATGTAGTACTTCATTTTTATTCATACTACATTTAAGGTATGATTATGTTTTCTCGCATAATCACAGCTTTCTACCTGGTTGTTTTGTACAACAAGATCAATGGCGATTGACATGATATGGAAAGCGTAGTTACAACCTACACCCGGATGGAGGCACAGGCAATGTTACATGGCCGGAAAAAGTATGAGGAGAGGGACAATTCACCCCGAAGAAATTTAATTCCAATAAGAATTTTTTTCTCTTATTCAATTAAGTGAAATATCATTAACTACTGATTATCAGTCTCTTATGATTTAACGCATATGCCCAAATTCTTATTTATTCATTCTTATACCGTTTTGACTTAATTTATTTGAAACCAACTATTTAAGTTATATATGAAATTGAATAAATATTTAACAACACTGGCTTTTAGTTTGACATGGTTGTTGTCCATTGCACAAGAAGTTAAGATCGAAAATCAGGCACTCTACTTGTTAAATTTTATCAAGTACTTCGAGTGGACAAGTGAGGAGATCATAATAGGAGTGGTAGGGAATTCACCAATTGTTTCTGAATTGGAATTGCAGGTGAAACAGAATCCAAAAGTTAAACTCAGGAAAAATGTAGATGAAGTTTCCGTGAAAGATTGTAGCATGGTCTTTATTCCGGAAGCACATACATCTCAATTTGAGTTAATCCAGGAAAGTATTGGTAAGGAAAAGATTATTCTCGTAACGGAAAACGAGTCATTAGCATCTCAGGGAGCTGAGATATCATTCTATGTTTTAGACAATAAACTAAAATTTATTGCTAATCGAACAGCATTAAATGATTCAGGTATTAAACTAAGTACTAAACTTTTGCACTATGCGAAAGTCATAAAGTAAGCCCAGCTTAAGCTTGTCCCGAAGAGCACAGCGATTTCGGGGAGTCTCGTCCGGGATCGCAATTTTTTCCTAGGTCATTTGGTGGCTTGGAGTTTTTTTATGTGGCCGGATTTTAAACAAGACTTAAGCAGACATGAGTTACAAAACACGAGCTAGCGGGGGCATGAAATTAGGTTTTCTAAAGTGTACCTATCTACGAACTCTATTTCTCGGGGAATAGCAGTAGGGGTGATACAGGTTTCCAGTTTTTTGGTCGATCGGAGGTAGTCCAAGATGTATCCATATGCAGGTGCGGGCCCGTCGACCAACCTGATCTACCTATTACTCCCAATTGCTGGGAGAAATCAGTTTCATCAACATTACACCTCTTATTTCCGGTTAGATCATACAAGTGTTTGTAGATGACCCTGATCAAGTATTCAGAGTTGTCCCTATCATATTGATATTTGTAGATTACCTCTAGGTTTTGATCTCTTTCGTATTTCCTTTCTCCTCTTTTATTGAATTCTTTTTTTCTACCTAGGACTTTATCTAGTAGATTGATCAATTTGTCATTAACTGAAATGAATTCTTCTCTTACCTTTTTTAGCTTAATATTTTTAAAATGTTCACCGAACATTTCTGATGTAAACTTCAATGCATTTTTGTACTTATTAATTTTATCCTTATCCTTTTTGTCTCTCTGTTCAAGTTCTTTGCAAATCGCCTTCAGGTCTTGAATCTCAGAGGTGCATGTAATATTCAGTTTTTGATTATTCTTGGCGTCCAATACTATTTTGTCGAACGCGAAGAATTTTGAAGCTTGCTGCTTCAATTTGTTGGCGAGTTCTTTTTCTTTAGTCGTTCCATTTTCGTTTATATAACTTATGAAGTTATTCTTGGACAATGAATTTATGTTTTCAATGTTGTTAACATAAATCTTCATATCCGTCCCAGAGAATAATTGGGTACATCCCTCATCTTCTTTTCTTTGTGCAAAGTATTTTCTCAAAATTGATGCTAGAATTTCGAGATCATACCAATTGGCCCTTTCTTTGCCTTGATTTGGTTTTACAGTATAGCTCTTTCGTATAAGTTCTCCTCTCTTGTGATATTCAATGTCCCTTATATCTATTCGAGTTTTTAATGTAGGGTATAGTTTGGTACCGAGAATACTGACAACATCTACCCTATTAAGATCTTTGCCTTTCTCGTGGAAATGATAGTGAGCCGGATAGTTTTTTCCATAGCTTGCTCCATAATCTAGGTGGTTGATTTTTTTCAATCTAGCTTCGTATAGGTAGGCGTTTTTGATTGTGAATGACCTTATGTTGTGAACAGTATAGTAAGTAAATAACTTAAACAATGCTTCAATTATATAATGTCTCTTTTGCTGCATCTCGATATGATTGAAAATTGCATATTTCATTAGAGCAACGGTTTGCCGAAACTTTCTTGACTTTGGGTATTTTTTTAGCTTAACATATTTCTGCAATTCCAGTTCGGCTCGAATTCTGGTGCACTCAATCCATTCATTAAAGAACTTCAAATACTGACTGTGTTCTTTTTGACGATGCTTAAAGCAAGGGTGAATGGTACCATACTCATCGAAGTAGCTTCGAATGGTGTAAGTGTCTTCAGGTTCCGGGTAGTCTAGATCTTCTGAGTCTGTGCATTCATTACTAGGGTCTTGAGGATTTGGCTCCACTATTTCTCCAAGATTGCTCCCCCAATACTCTACTTCAAGTTCCATGATCAACCGATGCATATTCCAGTTACCAAATGGATTCTTCAAGTTTTGGAACTTTCTTTTTTTCAACGTAAGGATTGAATTGCGTAAGGTCAAATAGCCTTCCGACCAATTTTCATGGATTAGTTTGTGAAGTCTTCTTTCGTTGATTTTCACATCTCTATGAACTCCCATTTGAATTGTGGTCTTCAGTGACTAGAAGTGGATTCAAGTTAGTGATATCAACTAAAATAAGTCCTCTTCCTTCTTTTCATGAACTCTAACATTTCCGTCATTCTGCTCGATCGTCAAAGACGTCAACCCCTCAGGGTAGTCATGGAACATACCCAACCTGGTTTTGGCTCGGGTCTGCTCAATGGCGGCCTGGTCTCTTTCCAGCTCAAGCTCACGGCTTTTTTCCAGGTATTCTTCGGTGGCGGGTATTTTGCCTAATTGTGCGTCTACATAGTATTTCCCGGAGTTCACCGTGTAGCTTTTTAACTCGTCCACCTCAAAGGAATTAACCCTAAAACGGACCTTCCTCATATCAAACAATGTCTCCGGGAAAGTCTGATCTTCCAGGGGTTTCTCGGGATCTGTTAAGATATCTGTACACATTTCTCGCAGCTTTTTCAGCTTGGTAATATCTACATCGCCTGTTGGACAGAGCACTTGGGGATCATCGTCCACCACGTCTCCGGGGATATTGATGTAGCGTCGAAGCACCTGGGCAGCTACAGCCTTCATGATCTCTTTTCGATCCTTGTAGTCGTAGATTTTAAAGTCATTGATGATTCTGCCAAAATCCGCCAGGTCATACGCCTTGGTAATCGTGATACCTGTTCCGGGAATGATCTCAATGCCCGTTGAGATTTCTACTTTCACATCCTCCACCCGCAGGAGCGTGCTGTAGATATTGGTCACCTGGAAGAAGTTGTAGTTGACTGTCCGGCCTTCGTTGATATTGGAAACCGTAATAGTGGAAGTCTCGGAAGTCCGGTCTTTCCCTGCCATCGTTTTTGAGGTGCTACTGCTGGTTTTAGTGGAGCTGGAAAAAGAGACTTTATTATTCTGAGAAACTTCTTTGCTGCTGTTTTTAGCGGTCTCATTCGCATTCTTAGCCACGGAAGAGGTTGAGGAAGTAGAAGTGCTGGATTTACGTGAAGAATGGCTGGCGCTTACACTGGCAGAAACAAATCCATTGCTTGCGCTGACCTCCGCACTGACACTCGTTTTGGATGACTTCTTCTGCTTGGTACTGAAGGATTCACTTGATTCCAGTGATTCTGATAAGTTCTCTGAGAAGCTGTCCGTGCTTTTACTTCCTGAAGTACTGACGGATCCACTTGTCGAGGAAGACATTTGAGTAGTAGTTGAAACCGTCTTGAACGAACGTTTTTTGGTGCTGACCATTTGGATCTGTCGCTCTTCTCCGGGAAAGAGGTTTACCGAATGGGAAAATTCACCCAAACCGATTCCGTTCCACGAAAGATCCATGTTGTAGTGCTCGTGAAAGAGGAACACGGGAGCATGAAGCTGCTTTCCGCTAAATACGGGATTCTTGATGATGAGCATCTTTTCTGGTTCATTTTCATCGTTGATCGAATCTGTGAAGGGTATGAGCAAAATGTAATCTTTTTCGGGGTCCGGATTCTCTGTGATATCAATGACATGTTCTTCCAGCTTAAACCCGTATTGGTCAATGTATTGGCCACTTACCGCCCGGTATTCTCGTATATCGCGATTGGTGTCCGGTTGATCAGCTTCCTTTTCGCCATCTATTGTCAGTCGATTAATGATTTTTTGCAGTCGAACATAGATGTTTCGGGGATCCTTGATGGTCATGGTTTTCTCATCTGTGAAGGTTTCAAATGCAGAACTCCAATACTTGCCTTCCACAAGTTTGTCCGGTGCACCCTCACGCTCGTTTTCAACATGAGATTTTAGTGGTGTTGAGATGTATTGCTCATGGGACACTTTTTCGGATGTGATATGCCCATTGATTCCATCCGGGAGTTGCTGCCGGTACTTAATCGTGAATTCTTTCCATGTGTTGACCTTGATACGCTGCAGTTTCTGGGTAAACTCTATGTCTATTTTTTTAAGTAGGTCTGAGTCAGTGTCTTTGTTTGTTTGGTAGGTGATGCCTTGTCCCGCCAAAAAGCCTCTGAATTCATCCAGTGCACGATTGGCGAGGGTCAGCTCCTCAAAAGCAAACTGGTAGTGATCTTCTATTTCCTCAATATCAGCAATAGAGAGGCCATCGTAGTTTTCCTCGTAATCCGCCATCTCCAATTCAGCGTTATCATACATGGCTTTGGCCTGCTTGTACCGGTTTTTAGCAAAAATGATATCTGCTCTTAGTTTTTGGATGGTATGAACCCAAGTTGCGGGTCGCATGTCTACCGTATCAATGGTGAACCGCTTTTCATACTCTCGTGTATTTGAAGCTGTCGGTACCGGGACCAACATTTTCCTGTTAAGGCCATAATGCAGGGATAGGTTGCGGCATTGGAACTCCTCGTTATATCGGCTGTACAGTCCTACCTGTGTGGCTTCCCGAATTTTGTGCTTGGCATTAGGAAAGGTGTGGACAGTGAAATTTTTGCTCTTGGATCGATTGGGAATCAACTTTCTGACCATGACCCTGATTTCCGAAACCACAAAAACCAACGATTGATTGGTCAGGTCCGGACAGGATATACCGCCTACTTTTTGATCCTTTCCATCTTTACGTTCGATAAGACTCAACAGGTGTTTATTCTCTTCTTTTGCCGCGCCTGGATGGTTTCTGTATTTCACCATCGTGAAATTCTGATCATCGATGAAATTGTAGATAAGTCCGGTTTCATGTCCTGTTCCCGTGTTCACTTTTGCGGTAATCTTCGTGACGCCTTTTTCGATCTTTTGTTTGCAAGTGATTATAGCTCCGGATCCGGATTGTCCGCGATTACCACTTCCTGTGTTTCGATCCTGTTTTAGTATGCGATCCTGCAGGTTTATTGACCAATTTGAAGTAATTGCCGTCCCGTGAGGATCATGAACATCCCATAACTTCAGGAGATGGTCTTTTGCGCGCTCTTCGGCCTCCAGTTCATATACGCCAGACAGAATATCCTCTTCGAGTTCTTTTGCTTCAGCTGGAAGCCCAACATTTAAATGTCTTTGTGCAAGTTTCTCGCGTAGTAGATCGGACAGATCATCATCCATCCCCACGGTGTTTATGAAGGGGATAGGATTGGTATTCTCAGGCACCCGGATAGACAGATTCTTAACGATCTTGTCGTCCTTGCTGTCAACAATGCTACCTGTTTTGTTCTTATCTAGACTACTAGTCAAGGTTGCATTTTGCAAATCCTCAGTGCTCAAGTAGCCTGCGACATTTAATCGCTCGATCATTTCCTTTTTCAGAAGAGAAGAGGGTAAATGAATATTTACCTTACTTGCGCCGGAGATCAATTGATCTTTAGTTAAACTGGTGAGTGGAGTGTTCATAGCTGTTAATTTGAAGTAGTACAAGTGAGCATGTCCATAGTTAGGCTCAAGGTAGCAATTGAGCGATCCTGAGTCAATACCTAATCTTGGGCATTTTTGCTTCTCAAAGACAGCATAGTTTAGGGGGACAGTTTATGTCGGTTTATGGCAGGTGATGTAGTGATAAAATGGAGGCTGTTTAGCGTGTTTTTCAACAACCTGCCCCGAAGAGCACAGCGATTTCGGGGAGTCGTCCGGATTGCATATTTTTCCCTGAGTCATTTGTTGGCTTGGGGTTTTATGCCATCAATCTGGTCGGATTTTAGACAAGACTTAACCAGGCATGCGTTACAAACGTGCGTCAGCGGGGGAAAAGGAGCGGCTCTCGAACTCGTTCAATCATTCAGTAGAATCAGGCGTGTTAGCTTTTGCCCGAACGTACCAATTTGAATTTTGAGTATACGATAACAACGGCAACATATTCAAGACCAATAAGCCAAAAACCCGGATCACTAAAGAATGACAGATGATTTCCACCATACGGTATTATGAAAACCGGAACAGTAATGGTCGCATCCAGGATAATAGCACCCATGAACATCACAGCTCCCAATACCAGGCCATTGGTCGTGTATCCTCTTCGATAATAGATATGACTTCCTAACAGAACTACAGGAACAATCGCTACCATCAGCACGAGGTTCGCTTGAAGCTCAGGGTCCTCCATAAGTGGTACAAAGAAAGATCCTGCGTAAGCTGTGATTCCCAGAATGTAAACAACTGAAGAACTAATGAGCGCATGTTTAAAATTTAGATTTTTCATTTTTATATGATTTTGAGTTTGAAACATTGGGTCCTAAGATTGTGAATGGAAATAGGCACCTAGCTGCAGAAGCATGAAAGAGATCACTGCAAACAATGTCCTTAGGGCATGTAGCTTATTCCATTTGCGTTGATACGCCCCGCGAGTAGTGCTTACTTCCTCCTGGCTGAGATCACATAGCGTCACAACATCCAGGCTATCATTTAGAGGCACATTTCCAAATATCGTGATCCCCAGTGTACCCACGATGTAGATCAAGGTTGCACCCAAAATCCACCAAAAGAGAGGAGTTCCTCTGAACTGGTAGGCACTAAGTCCTTGCATTAAAAAGGTGCCAAAGAAGATCACCATGAATGCAGGATTAATGATGGCTCGATTGATGGCTTGCATCGTTTCTATATAAACATTATCACCCACTCTCCTGGTGCCAGGTATAACTGACACCTCCCACCCACAGAACAGTCCTGCTGACAGTCCTGTTAGTATGATTGCGATGAATAGGGATACAGCTTTAATTGAAATTTCCATGATTAATTGATGTTTTGAGTTAGAAACCACTTTTCCAGCGTGACATATTCCTCATTGGTCAATCGGATTTTAGTGCCCTTAGGCATTCGTCTTTTCACAATGACCTGGGTGTAGATCTTGGGTGCTCGCTTTTCCATGTTCTTTATGGAAAAGACCTTAAAGGGATTCTGCTTGCGATGGCAGACATTGCATTTGCTGTCGAGCACCTCAAAGGCCGCCCGCTTCAAGCTGTCATTTGCATCTTGTGGAATAGAATGACGACTTGTCTCGTTGGACACGCTAACCTCATCAAAGGCTGACAAGAGATGGAAGGCCGTGATGATCGCTACCCAACACAGCAATTTTTCAGATCGCTTTTTCATTTTTTCTGAATTAGAAATTGATGGGTTCAAAGCTGATCTGATCAGTGTCGAATCACTTATTCGAGAAGGAGCATGATTTGTTCGAAAGGGATTATTGCTTTATGAAGCCATACTTCCCGGAGAACGCGTATTCGCTCATTTGATGTTTTTCGCATAGGATTTAATGTTTTTTGCATAGCCGTTTTGCCCCTTCGCCTCCCATCTTTGATGTAAAGATCAATGGCCACATGAACAAAAAATCTTAAAATCATGAAAACAAAATATCAGCTCGTGTTTCGAGAGGCTATTAGTAGAATTAGTACTACTTACTCTTCTTTCCAATTCTTCATTTCAGGCACAGCCCCTGTACCTTTTACCGCCACCTGGCAGACGTCAGACGATAACGAAGAGATCATCATCCCCACTGGTGGTGGTCCGGTTTCTTCACCTTTCTGTGCAGGAAGACCATGTGTAAAAAACGGCTGACAGAAAGCCTCATCAGTCAAAGCGTTTTTAAGAGCTTATGAGGAGATCGAAGGTTATAAAAAAACTTGCTAAATCAAAAAGCTTCAAATAATGAGAACTTTTCAAGAAGTAGAAGGTGTGCGATTTGTCGACAATGGCTATTGGAAAAATAAAGAGAATAGAAGAAAGGCATATTCATATGCTGAGAAAACACTGGCGATAAAGGTCCCTGAAGATTGGTATAAAATAAAAACCCGGGACCTCGATAGTATTGGGTTGAGCTCCCTGATAGCCATAGCGTATCATGGTTCCTGGAAGAGGTTTCCTACGGAATTTAACCCGGGTTTTGAATTTGTTCCGTGGAAATTTAGTACTGTACCTATTGGTTTCTGGAAAAATCTTGACAACGTAAGAAAGTACTTTGAATGGTTGGCAACTGTCAAAGGATTCACTTCTATGGCTGACTTTTATAATTTAAAAAAATCCGATCTGATCAATAATCCCGGTGGTGGTATCTTATCTCAAAAGCCTTACCTGAGTATAGCAGAGCTGCTTAAGTTGGCTTTCCCAGAGCACGACTGGGTTGAGTGGAAGTTTGCACGAGTAACCAACGGCTTTTGGGAGTCAAAAACCAATCAGCGAATGTACCTGCTGTGGCTTTTTAAAGAACTGAAGTTGAAGTTTCCGGATGAGGCCGCAGAATTGAAAAAAAATGATTTTGAAAATAACTATGGGGCAACACTGGTTTATGATCAAACGATTACAGAGATACTGCAAAATGCCTTTGAAACGTATGATTGGGTCAGTATATTACAGAAATGCAAGTCAAGGCATGAGGCACTGGCTACTTATGTTTCCGAGCTATGTGCAAAACCAATGCTACAATGTTCAAGGGTTCTACATTACCTGGTTAAGGAAAACTTATCGATCAACTGTTACGTGCCTGAGTTGAGGTTTGGATTTCAATTGGTAAAGTCACTGGACCAATGGGAATCTATAAGAGATTCGGCCATTTGCCAATCAGAGGGAATAAAATTGATCCAACTGCCAGAGGAACTGGTAGTCACCAAAAAGATGATAAAAAAAATAATGACTACAGTTTATCCCCAACTTAAGAGGTCAAAGAGAACCAAAAATGTAAGTAGCCAAAATGCTTCCATACTTGCCTGACCCGTCAGCCAGGATAACTTTTAGTCGTATAAAAGGCTGAAATATATTGATGCACCTCAAAATGGAAGAAAAATATTATTTGTAATTCGCACTAAATCGCAATTAGCCCTTGCTGGTTCGACTAGCTCAATGCTTTAGCATAAACCTGCCTTCTTCACTGAGTACTCATCAACCATGGATTGGAAAATGGTATGTCGTTGATTGCATTCCATAATGCTATAAAAAGTAATGATTTCTCAAAATGTATGTTACCCCCCTTCGTCTAGTTCCTTATTGACCTCCTTCCAGGTGCGGAAGGTCTTGCCAAGGCAATTTCTATGGTGTGTTTTTAGAAACGCATTGATCCCGTGTTTACCAAAATCAGAAGGGTCTTTTAGGACCTCATCAATAAAAACATGCATGTTATATATGGGTATCAACGGCGACCCAACCGGGTCTGAGGCCTGATGAAAATTGAATTGCTTATTGTTCTTTAGCCCCCTTCTGCATTTTCGCATTTCTTTCTTTGAAGTTTTGGGATCTTCTAAGATGGCCTTCAGATTTAAGTGAATAATGGCATGACCTAAAACAGTCGCGCTCATTACATCCGAAAATAGATGCGACCACCATAAAGTTTGAGTGCTTAAATAGATTGCGTTGCATTCCCCAGAGTGGATGTCGTCTTTTATTTGCTCTATCGTAACTATCATTCGGCACCCTCTTTTTGTTGTTGATAGATATCCTGTAATAAGCTAAGTAATGTATCGGCATTCGTTTCCAATTTTTCAAGCTCAGCGCATACTAGCTTCTTTTCGTGTTCGGTGAGAATTCCTACCCGAACAGTTGTAGCCCTGGTCTGACCCAAAATGCTTTGAATCAGGCTAAGGTCATTCACGATATTTTTGTTGCTCATCGTTCGTTATGTGATCATCTTATTATTTGGTTTACATGTTCAGTAATTCCATTGCGGTGGCGTTCATTGGTATAGTAGTATGCCTGTCTAAGGAATTGGAAACAGCATTTCCGAATCAGCACCTGACCGATGATTGGTTCACGATTTGAACCTGTGCTAAATTCAAAGCATACCGCTCTATCTTCAAATCCTGGCATCAAAGATGGGAGAGGGAAGGGTAAAGCATCTATGCGAAAAACGTTAAAAACTATGCGAAAAATGGTAGGAGATTTTGGATTTGGGGATTAGTTAATTAGTGGAGGAGTTAATTAGGGGATTAGTGGATGGGGGGATTGAGAATGGAGAATTGAAAATGGATAATTGGGAATGATAAGCCCTTACCTATTTAAACGTCATTCCGGTTTGAGGAACGACAAATACCTGAATCTCAATATCGAAGGGTAATCACAGAGATCGGCACCTGACGTCATTCCCTTGCGAATGAGGTACGAATGAGACTTGGGAATCCCTGTTTATAGTAATCTATGGAGATTTCCAAGTCGCCCATGCTTCGCAAGGTTGCAAGGAAATGACGTTGAGTTGATGATTAGGTGACATATTTAATCGTCACCACTCTATGGCGCTCGTTTGCAACGAGTGCCTTCTGTCCTCCAATACATCTACCCTCAATAATCCTATCTTTCCTTCATAATTTCTTGCAGAGCTATACCAGTAAATAACGTGACTCATCTACGGTTTTCTTCATGTACCGGATTCATATGAACGTAATGCAACTTTTCAGCAAGGAGCTTAGCACTATCCAACAATACAGGATGATTACCTTCCTGCCATACTTTAAAATTACTCACCTTCGTAAGATTTTGGGCGGCGCTGGAAAAAGCACGCAACAACCATTCTTTTCTACTTTCATTGACCTGATGGAGTGTTTCACAATTTGTTTAGAGGTATGTTTTTTAAAGTCTGCCATAATCGAACTAAGGTCTTTACCTTCACTTCGGATGATCCATAATCAATTTGGTCAGGTTTCTTCCCTTGATAAACTCCCAAGGCTTCTAATTTCTCATTTATTTCTCTATGTTTTGTCAATACTGATTTCTTCCATGTAAAGACTCCATGTTCGTACAGCAATTTTGTTTTTCTCAGCCAAAATTCATCCATTTTTTGTGCTATTGAGCAGTTATTGATTTCTTTTGAATTATCCGGGTCGGGTTCATCTTCACCACTCTTGATACTGTTAACTTGTTTCTCTTCATTTAGAGTATCCTGCAACGAAATCGAACTTCTATGTTGTTTATTAAGTAGCTTCATTCTATCAAAATGCTTTCATGAATTTTTTGCTCCCTAGGCGTGTGCGTTTGCAATCGCAGGGGTGAGGCCAAAAAAATTTGTGCGAAAAGCGGAATTAGTTGATTTGATGATTAGGGGATGAGTTAATAAAGAATGTCTCGACGTAGTTGATAAAAAAAACGGCCCCACCACAAGGCCGTTTTTAATTGCAGAACTGGAACGCTCTGCTGCCTTAGCCACCAACTAAATTCTTCTTCCCTGATAAACACCCAGGGCTTCCAATCTTTCATTTATTTCCCGATGCTTTCTCAACACTGATTTCTTCCAGGTAAAAACTCCATGTTCGTGAAGTAGTCTTGATTTCTCGATCAACAGTTCTTCAATTTTTTTAGCGGTTGCTGAATTATCGATTTCTTCCATCCTTACATCTCATTTTGAATTAATTCTTGTCATCACAAGATGGGGAGACAGGGAGCGAAGTATCTGTGCGAAAAACATTAGAATCTATGCGAAAACGGTAAATCCATGCGAGACGTAGGAAATAGTTGATAGTTGATAGTTGATTAGTTGATAGAGAATGTTTTGATGTAGTTGATAAAAAACGGCCCCTACCACAAGGCCGTTTTTAATTGCAGAACTGGAACGTTCTGCCGACTCACCACAGCCAGATAAATGTTTCTTCTCATTGGTAACAATCACGGGTCTCAAGCTTTTCATTTATTTCCCGATGATTTATCAAAGATGGGGGGACAGGGAGCGAAGTATCTGTGTGAAAAACATTAGAATCTATGCGAAAAATGTCAGGGATGGTTGATTTGATGATTAGTGGATTAGTTAATTGGTGGATTGGAGGGTAGTTGATAGTTGATAGTTGATAACTAATAACTAATAACTAATAACTAATAAACTAATGGTTGATAATGGGATGGAGAAGGCTGCTATTTCAAAAATTGTGACATTTTTGAATAAAGTTCATCTGAATCAAAAGGCTTTGAAACATATTCATTCATCCCGACCTTAAAACACTTATTATGTTCAGTAGCTAAAACACTGGCAGTTAATGCGATAATAGGCACATGTAGTTTCATATCATCTCTGATAATTCTGGTTGCTTCAAATCCATCCATCAACGGCATAGCTAGATCCATCAAAATAATGTCATAATTATCTTCTCCCAAGCGTTCAATACACTCTTTTCCATTTTCAGCTATTTCAACAGGCATTTCCCATTTTTCTAACGTGGCTTTCGCTACCAATTGATTCACCTTGTTATCTTCAACAAGCAGTACTCTCTTTCCCGGAAGCTTATATTTTTTAGTATCGCATTTATCTCCAGGCTTAATATCATCTGTGTCGCCTTTTAAGAAAGTGATTTTGACATGAAAAGTGGTTCCACTCCCTACTTCACTGTCGACATCAATTTCTCCATTTGACAAGCCAATAAGCTCTTTGCAAATAGCCAGTCCTAATCCGGTACCACCATACTTTCTACTCGTGCTGTTATCCTCCTGCTTAAAGCTTTCAAAAACAGCTTCCTTATTTTTTATACCCACACCTGTATCAGCGACCTTAAATTCAATCGTTTGATTTTGTTTTCCCTGAGATATCAGGTTGCATGATACGCAGACATAGCCTTTATGTGTAAACTTAATTGCATTACTAATTAGGTTAAACAGGATTTGACTGACTCGTAATGGGTCTCCAATCAATACATCTGCAATGTTTACATCATACGTATACTTTAATTTTATCCCCTTCTCATATGCCTGCTCTTTGAAATTCGCAACTACATTCTTTATTGCTTCTTCAGGCTTGAATGGTGTTTTTTCAAGTTCCAATTTCTTAGTATTTAATTTAAATATGTCTAATACGTTATTAAGAATTAACAATAGATTTTGGCACGATGAGTTTAACATTTCAAGATAGTTTTCTTGCTCCTCATCAAGATTGGTATCGCCAAGCATTCTGACAATTCCAATAATACCATTTAAAGGAGTTCTGATTTCATGACTCATATTGGCAATAAATTGTTCTTTCTCAACTTTCACTTCCCCGGCAAGTTTCATGATTTTAATAGTTGATTTATTCGTGTGTCTGCCTACTAAATCTTTGCCGTCAAAGATGGGAGAACAAGAGGCAAAGCATCTGTGTGAAAAACATTAGAATCTATGCGAAACGTATCAGCCAGTAGATTAGTGTAGCACTCGTTACAAACGAGCGCTATTTGGGAAAAGGAGTGTAGGAATAAGTAGTAAGTATGCGAGAATTGTCATAATGTATGTCAAAACCATCATTTCGTACGGAAACGCCTGCAAAGCTTGTTTAGAAATTATCAATAGAAATAATTTCGAATAATCAGCCATTGAGTACTTATCATGACTTTCAAATCAATCTATTTTATTCTGCATCTCATTCTGGGTAATGTTCTGATGTTTTGTGCTTTCTCCGGATTTGGTCAGGGATTCGATCATCGATCCGATCGGCTGGACAGCCTTTTACAGGAAGTGAATAAACCTGAAAAAGATACGAACCGTGTAAAGGCGATGCTTAAGGTAGGGTTTTGGCATCTTGAGAAGGGGTCCGTTCAAGCCAAAACGTTTGCTGATAAGGCGCTGGATCTTTCTACTGAATTATCGTACTTCCTTGGAATGGGGGATAGCTACCAATTATTGGGTCATATACATCGTGGGACCCAGCCGGACTCTGCCATTTTATATCACCTTGAATCTCTGC
>JANQEC010000097.1 GCA_028278585.1 Cyclobacteriaceae bacterium
TATCCGCTCATGGTACCGTCTCCAGAACCCGGTGTAGAAATTGCTATAAGAGCGTCAAAGTCCATGTGGGTATTCTCGTTACGATCAGCGAAAACCCCCATAAGCCGATATTCCTGCTGGATAGATCCCCTGCTATATCTGAGTTCGGTTCCTTCGGCTTTGGTTTTCCAGTCCCGACCAAAGAGCTTAAGTGCAGCCGTCTGAGAAATAATCATTGAGCCAGGTTCTTCAAAACCTTCTTTTTGACCAACTAATAGTTCTAAATTGAAAAAATCGATCACCTGTGGGTCTGCATAGTAGGCTCTTTTGAAATAGGCCACGTGGTCCGAGGTGTCTGACAGATACCTAAGATTGGCTGATTTATATTCAGAAAATGGGATAAGCCTGGCGAATGCTTGCACATTTGAAACTCTTTCTGTCAGATCGGCCCCAAGTCGGGATGAGGTATAGGCATCGAAAGAACCAGCACTCCTATCGTCCCGAATTTCAACGCGAAAAATTTCTCCCAAATGTGCATCATAACTCGTCTCATAAAGAAGAAGGTTCGCCACAAACAAAACAGAGGCAATTCCAATGGCTAACGCCGAAATATTGGTTATTGAGCCTCGACGATTTTTGAGGATAGCACGATAGGTTGTAAGTAACAATTCTCTTCCCACCGTTAGATTGATTCAATTAATGTGCCATCCACGAAAAAAATGCGATTGGATGAATCCAGCAAAAGTTTTCTTAAGCTATACGTTCAATTATGAACATTAATTCACCAAATACGGACGGCTCAATCCTAAAGAAGCTTCTTCATTAGTCGGAGGAATTTTCCTTGACTGTTGATCCTGAATAAATCGAATTAAAGACCAATTTGTAGGTCGCACGGGGTTGTCCTCTAAATTGGGGTCGGAACGCAAATAAGATGACTTCCCCCCCACCATGACCAATTCGTACCATTGCCGCTTTCCCACCAATGTATCTTTTTTCATTCAAAGCCCATCCACTCATCAATAGGTCTTCTTTAGCGTAGCTTGCCACCACTTCGACATCTGGTTTTGGAGGTCTCTTCACCGTGTATTCTGTTCCACCTTCCCCTTTATTTGACTTCACCACAGTTTTAAAAGCCCGGCTCCTGTTAAATGAAGAAGCAACTTCTCCTTGCATTCCATAAGCCAATGGATGGTCCGTTTTAACTTTTGTTCGAATCAAAGATCCTGGAATAAAGAACTTTTGATCATCAAGACCCTTGGTAACATTTCTTACAGGGAGGCCAAATTGCTCAATAAATAAATCACTTGCCTTGTCGAAAGCAATGAGCGTTCCACCTGCTTTGGTGTATTCCTGCAATTTCAATGTTCCTTCTAAACCAATACCACCCGTAAACGCTGCTGGCATATTTCCCGGAACATGCCCATTTAGAATCCTGTTAGGGTTTTGATCCGGAACAATGATAGCTGAGTACTGTTGAAGATCACGTTCCCTGATATCGTTATCGTGTAAGGTATCCCAATCAAACTGGTATTCCGTCAAAAACCATCGGGTCCAGCCTTCATCCATGTTAGCAACCCAACTTTTATACAAGCCAACTTTTGGTCGGGATAATTCAACCTTGTCTCCGGGATCATTTTTTAATCCTTTAAAATCCAGGCCAAGATCTTTTGCAAGCTGATCCACACGTTCCGTCGTTCCTTCCACAATAAAATCTCCTACCTGCAGGTTCCCTGATGCGGCAGTTGCACGGTAGACCTTGACACCATCACTAAGCAATTGATTGATCGCTTTGTAGCTATGATTGGTTTTAGCAGACAATGCATACCCATAATTTCCCCTGGAAACCTTGCCCTCACGATAGGACATTCGTCCAGTTATCTCTGCTGTTTTTGCTTCAAATTCTTCTTTGATCTTATCCACTTTTAACCCCATTTGATAAGGTAACGTCCAACCTGCCAAATCATAGGGAGGAATTGGGGGTCCACCTGGATAAGCTCGCTTGTCCGGATATTTTTGCTTTTCCATCATATCCACAAGGAAAGGCCTGAATGCCTGGGCTCCATACGCGACATAGGATCCTGATTTGTAGGTCTTGCCACCCGCTTTGAAGTCGCTGGTAGCTTGATGAATTTCTATGCCTCCCTGCCTCAAAATATTCACGAGGTTGGTTGCCTCATTGAAATCATGTTGGTCCGTAGGAATAACGTAGGCATAAAAATCTTCTAAAATGGTCGCTTCAATCGCATCCCTGCCCATCGAGTAGATGTTGTACAGGTATTCCTCTTTCCTGTCCGCAGCAAAATCCAGTACAGCCATGGAAGCAGTAAATGTATAGTCAATGGCATCCCTGAATCTAGAATCCCCACCCTTCCAGGGGTATGGATAAAATATTTTGGTTCCATTGCTAGGTACTTTCCCTCTCCCTCTACCCAGCTCTTTAGGCAAAGAATCGGGTGGATATCTTCTTGGTGTTGGAGTGGTGTGTCCTGTTTCAGTAAGAATTCCAACCATGTTATGATAGTAGGGAACGGTACGCATGCCTCCGTTCCACCACATGCTGAATGTCAGGTGAGAAATGACTCCTGGCATTTTCTTCATCGCAAACCGGTTCGCCATGGCAGTCCCAATCAGGTTAGTTCCGGTGGTGGCTCCAGGATGAATATTAGGATTAACAGGGTCTGAAAATGGTGGAAGGAAAATCCTAGCCCATGCAGGAGAAGACTGGTGGTGATTGTACACAACCTGCGGATACCAGGTGTTGTATAGCATCTCATTCACATGATAGCTTTCCGGCATGTTATTCATGAACCAGTCCCGGTTGTTATCGTGACCTACATAATGATGATAAAGGATGGGTGGACCAGTGGTCTCATAGGGTGTACCTAAATTCTTCTTGTACCAATCCACCACGATCTCCAGTCCGTCCGGATTCATGACCGGCATCAGCAACAAGATCACGTTTTCACGGATCTTTTGCATTTCATCAGATTCTTCGGTTGCTACTTTGTACGCTAGTTCCGGTAGCATTTGGGCTGGTGCTCGCTCTGTGGCATGGAGGCCTCCGTCAATCCAAATGATTGCTTTACCCTGTTTCGAATTTTGGATAGCAGTAGCCTCATCAATTTTGGCAAGCGCCATGTCTTTGCTGATCTTCCGGTATTTATCGAGACCGGCAATGTTCCCTTCACTGGAAATCATAAGTAATAGCATTGGTTTTCCCAATGTTGTTTTTCCAATCTCTGTGAGCGCCACCCGGTCCGATGCTTCATCAAGTTTTTTATAATAGTCCTGTAGCTGGGTATAATCCGCGAGCTTGTAATCCGTACCTGGTTCAAAACCAAAGACATCTACTGGTTTTGGGATCTGGGCCAAAAGAGTGATTGGAAGAAGAATTAATACGAGGGCTTTCATAGGATTCAGTATTCGTTGGATGTATTTTGCCTAAAGATAAGCCTAATACGCTCATGAAGATCAACTCACTAAGTAAGGTCTGAATTAATTAAGGTTTTTTCTTAATTGGTGTAACCCTCCATTAAGAGTTTGCATCATACAAGGTGTTGTTTCTCTGATAAACAAAAATTACAACCTAACAACGTAGCATTATGAAAACTACTTTCTTCCTGACATTGATTGTTTCCTGTGAGTTGGTTTTTTCGCAAGAAGTAAAATTTGATCACATTTTAATTACCAACGATGATGGCATTGAGAATGCAGACAGATTGTTAGCTCTTGCAAAAAGTGTCAAACGTATCTCAAAACGCGTTTCAATTGTGGTCTCAGCTTTTGATCGGTCCGGAACATCCAACTATACGACTTTCGGAAAATATCAATCAACATTGGAAGTGACATGTGAATACCGTGATGAGAATAGCAATATTGCCATTTATACAATGCCCGGTAATCCTGCTGATTGTGTACTCATAGGATTGAATGGATTGTTTGCCGACGATAAACCGGACATGGTATTATCGGGGATCAATGGAGGAACTAATATTGGACCGGGATGGTTTGGGTCTGGCACAATTGGTGCCATACGCATGGCCGCATACCTGGGGGTACCTGGAATCGCATTGTCCGGATTCGACGATGAAGACGAAAGGTCTTTCACGGTAATTCCGAAATGGGTAACTGCGCTACTATCTACAGACCTGGTGAATGAAATTAGCAAAGGCAGTTATTGGACAATCGGGTTTCCTGAAGTGTCAATGGAAGATGTAAAAGGAGTTGTGGTGGCTGAACGTAGGGTTGCGTTTGATGATCCGGAGCAATTGGTGTTTAAAAAGATAGACGGAGAAGATCCTTACACTCAGGAAAATAGCACAGTGTGGTCATTGAGTAATAATTTATCGCTTTCTGAAGATCCATACGAATACGATGATATCCAACTCGAAAAAGGCTACATCGTTTTGACTCCAATGACCATTGACGAGAACCGTGCTTCATTATTCAATTCGTTGGTTGAAAAAAAAGATTTAATACCAAAATTCACTGTAGGCAACGAATAGATTCAGGACTATGAGAGATATAGAATCCCAAGAAAATTGTTAACCGAATGAAAACCAAGACCTATAAGAAATCCGTACTTAACCCTGATAAATCCAAGGAAAATACCTCCTACCAGGTGTGGTGAAATGATCAACAGAGTATCGAAAAAGTTTGCCGTTGTGGTATCGAAATTACTGACATGCGCTGCTGCAAAAACAACAACAGATAGATAAAACAACAGCCTTAGATTTCTACCTGAAAATCTCATCAATCGAGATCTCTTTAAATGAAATAGCGCGAACATCACAATGCCAATCAAAAGAGAAACTCCAACTCTAAACAAAAGATGATTTTCCAAGTCAGATATACTTACGTCGAAATACGATCGACTTATTAGATAGTAGCAAATAACACCAACAGCTATTGCCCAATTGACAGGACTGAAAATCAGACCCAATCGAAACATGGTTTCTTCAACGATTGGGAGAAATAATGCTCCTGCAACCAAGAGTTCCACCAGTGCATAATTTTCCTTTGCCTGCTCGATTCCAATGTTTTCTAAATCGCTCAAAGCCGAAATCACAAGGGCCAGAAAGGCAGACACCAGGATCTTTAACACAAGTAAAACCATCACGTTGCCAAGACGTCCAGACAAGGACATCTTATTTCTATCCAAGGTTGGTTTAACCACAAACCTTATTATCTCATCAATGTTGGCACGTAGCATTTAGCGCTAATTAACTAATTATTCAGTCATTCCACCATTCAGTCATCAACTTCCAGTGGAATCAACTGATACACCTGGTTTGAAGATCAACAGTAATGTAGGTGAAGGGACAACTGTCGCGTTCAAGATTTTCTAATAAACTGTCGCGATCTGCCTATCTTTATCACATGATAAAAGCGTTGCTTGTCGATGATGAACCTAACGCACTAAAGGCACTCAGATTGCTTATTCAAAAGCATTGTCCTGAAATCGAAATTTTAGCAGAGACTGACAATATAACTGACGCTTACAAGCAGATTGTTGAATTGAACCCTGAACTTATTTTCCTGGATATAAATATGCCCAATGGGTCTGGCCTTGAACTGCTGGAGCGGATCCAAGGATTTAACATTGAAGTCATCTTCACCACGGCCTACCAGGAATATGCCATTAAGGCCCTTCGCCTGTCAGCGTTGGATTACTTACTTAAACCGATCAGCCACGAAGAACTAAAAACGGCTATATCGAGATTTGTCAGTCAAAAATTCAAATACGATTACTCCCTTGTGTCCGAAATATTAAGCAGCGAAAAATTGAGACGGATTGCTATCAACACACAAGGTGGGGTACGGATTTTGAATGTAGCGGATATTATGTATTTAAAATCCGATAAAAATTACAGTATTTTTTACCTGGTGGAGCAAAACGTAGTGGCCTCAAGGGCGTTAGGGGAATTTGAAAAACTTCTTCATGGTCATGGATTCATTCGAATTCATCGATCCACATTGATCAATGTCAGTCATATCCGGGAATATAAAAAGGGAAAAGAGCCAAAGGTACTTCTTGGGGATGGTACTGAGCTGGAGGTTTCGAGGAGCAGAAAAGAAGAACTTTTGCACATACTCACGGATTAGTAATTGTTGTTTATTCATCAGAAGTAACACCTCATCCTGAAACTTCTGCCGTTCATTCATTTATACTGTTTCGAGTTGTAAATGCCTGTTTTCGGGAATTAAGTTTGATTAGGTAAAGGTTCCTGTGGTCATTTTTAAGTTGATGGTTCAACGTGATCGAATGGTGATGAAGAGTAACATAACATAGATTTATAACCAAGTGGTTTTATGAAGTATACTGTGGCAAAAACCATTGTTAAACTATTTCTACTGGCAGTACTATTGTGGTCTTTCAATATGATCGCCTAAACTGAAAAAGATGGAATCCGGAAAGAATATTTCCAACCCCCACTAAGCGTAGGATGTAAATCAAAAGTAGACACCAGGCGTTAGCATTTGCTACGCCTTTTTTATTCTGTTTGCTTTCCTAGCAAAGTAGCTATGCTGGCTTGCAGAGTCAATTGGAGATTGACTTTATATAGGAAGGTGTAGCTACAACCTACA
>JANQEC010000124.1 GCA_028278585.1 Cyclobacteriaceae bacterium
ATTTTATCGTGGCTGGAAATTGGCGAGTTACCAGCAGTCATTGCAGAAATCATCATGGGAGTAGTGGTGGGACCTTATGTACTGGGCTGGGTAAGCACTTCTCAATACCTCGATTTTTTGGGTCAAATGGGATTCCTCTTCCTGATCTTTCTTGCGGGACTGGAAATCGACGTGAATAAGATTATATCCTCCTTTCCAAAAGGGAAGATCAAATTCATCGACCTGATCAGTAATTCTTTTTTGCTAGCTGTTTTCATCTACTTCGGCTCACTGGTATTGTCTTTCCCTTTCGCCTGGCTGCTAAGTTACTTTATGGGTGTTGATGTGATTTTCTTCACATTACTCTTACCAACTGTTGCCTTGAGTATCATTGTGCCGATCCTGAAATCGGACGGTGAACTAACCCGCAAATACGGCCAGGTGCTGCTCATGGAAGGTGCTATTGCTACCATTATGAGCATTATACTAATCTCAGTTTATGCCGGATATCTACGCAATGGACTCAAGGTAGAACTGCTTCTTTTTGCTGTTATCTTCGTTGTTTTTGCTTTTACCTATATCGTCGGTAAACGCCTGATCAAGATCCGTACTTTCCAGAAGCTATTGTATCGCCTGGAGCATGCGGCAGGCCAGATCCGGGTAAGAGGAACAGTTGCACTTTTATTGTTGTTTGTCATCGTTGCTCTGCTAATAGGCACAGAACCAGTGATGGGAGCTTTCTTCTGTGGAACACTCTTAAGCTTCTTTGTGAGTAAAGAGCGATCAGCGCTGGTATTTAAACTGGACGGAATGAGCTACGGATTCTTCATTCCCATTTTTTTTATAACTGTTGGAGTGAATCTGGATCTTTCCGCTTTAACACATTTTGGAGAGTCCATTCCATTTATCTTAACATTGACTGCAGGTTTCTTCTTGACTCAAGTGATTCCAGCCATTGTGATGGTTAGGATCTTTGGGTTGAAAAAAGCGCTGGCTGGAGGAGTATTACTTACAGCCAGGCTTGGATTAACCGTTGCTACTGCCCAGATCGGACTTTCTCTGGGCGTCATAGGTACCGCCGAAAATGCGGGTATAGTCACGGCATCTATATTGGCAAGCCTGTTATCCCCCTTGATCTACAAGGCAATAAGTGGTGAAGGTGAACTTGTCCATTACCTATACATTCTCGGAGGAAGCCGTGCCAGCCTTTTTCTGTCTGAGCGGTTCAAGATGCATGGCATTTCTTTTATAACCATACTTGATGACAAGGATATTATTGGTGATTTTGAGAAAAAATCAATACCCTTTCAGTATGTTGAAGAACTCAAAACTAACACGATAGATGATTTGGACATTCGTACGTCTGATCAAGTGATTGTGCTCACCAATTCACGCGCTCTAAATCAAGATCTAACAAAATACATAACAAATGATTTGCATCATGAAAAGGTCATTGTGCAAAAAGATCTGACATTAGAAGACCAGATTGACCCTAAGTCTTCTTTAAAATTTGTGGATCAGGACGAAGTGATTGCTCACTATATTG